>NZ_JAGDEZ010000021.1:0-107892 GCF_017498305.1 Pseudomonas sp. OA65 | reverse complement strand
GCATGGTGTTCCAGCATTTCAACCTGTTCCCGCACCTGACCATCCTGCAGAACTGCACCCTGGCGCCGATGTGGGTGCGCAAGATGCCCAAGCGCAAGGCCGAGGAAATCGCCATGCATTACCTGGAGCGCGTACGCATTCCAGAGCAGGCGCACAAATACCCGGGCCAGCTCTCCGGCGGTCAGCAACAGCGTGTGGCCATCGCCCGCGCCCTGTGCATGAAGCCGAAAATCATGCTGTTCGATGAACCGACTTCGGCACTCGACCCCGAGATGGTGAAAGAGGTGCTGGACACCATGATCGGCCTGGCCGAAGACGGCATGACCATGCTCTGCGTGACCCACGAAATGGGCTTCGCCCGCACCGTGGCCAACCGCGTGATCTTCATGGACAAGGGTGAAATCGTCGAACAGGCTGCGCCGAACGACTTCTTCGACAACCCGCATAACGATCGCACCCGGTTGTTCCTGAGCCAGATCCTGCATTGACCGAGTTTGCGCCGCAGGCCAAGGGGAGGTGTCAGCAAGCGGCTTTCTTGAGGGGACGAGTGGGTACGCCCCGATAGAATGACACCATGGCGAGCACCTGCACGGTGACGGCGGCTGCCACGACGGCGACGATGGCGTGATTCGGATCGATGAAGATGGCGCGCAACAGGCCGAATAGGGCTGGGGCGAAGGCATAGGTGGCCTGGCTGATCGCAACCATCAGGGCGATCACCCTGGCGGTGTGTTCACGGCTGAATTCGACCTGGGCAATCAGGGGCGGCAAGGACGTCGCATTGCCAATGCCCGAACCGATCAGCACCACGGCTATCCAGGCCACCGTCGGGTGCAGGTCCAGGCCCAGAAGCATCAGTGTGCCCAGCATCTGGATGGCATACCCGAGACAGGCCAACTGCCGGCGGTTCATACCCTGGGTCATCAGGCGTGCGGCGACGTATCGCCCGCCCATCGCACTGGCGGTGGCCAGGCCCATGGCGAACGAGGCGTCATGGGCGCCCATGCGTCCCACCAGGATCGAATACAGGTGCGCGATCAAGCCGATCTGGGCGAATAGGCCCAGGGACATGCCGGCCGCCAGGCTGCGGAAACTGGCCGACCTAAGCGTCTGCAGGGCGGTCCATGGCGCGGCGCTGGCGCTGGCGCTGGCCGGCACCGGTTCCGGCTGGTCTGCGTGGTCGGGATGCTGTCCCAAGCCTTGTGGGCTTTTGTTGAAGACCAGGAAGGCGAAGGCGCCGATGAGCAGCACGGCGACGACACTGATCGCCAGCGCCGCCGCGGCAAAGCCGAAGCGCTCGATCAGCCACACCCACAGCGGCGAAAAGATCACGCCCCCCAGGCTGGCGCCGTTGTAGGCCTTGCCCAGCGCCTTGGGCCTTTCCTTGACGTACCACGGGGCGATCAGGGTGTTAACGGCCGCGGCTCCCAATGTCACCCAGCCGATACCCGAGCAGACGGCGCCGACATACAGCATCCAGAACTGGTTGGCTTGGGCCCAGAAGTTCACGCCAATGCCCAGGACGATGCTGCCCAGCAGGGTGATGGTGGGTATGCCGAAGCGTGCGTAAAGGCGTGGCAGGTTGGCGATGACTAGCGTGCCGCTGAGAAAGTGCACGGTCACGGCAGTCGAAACCTGGGCGATCGGCCAACCCGTGCGCTCCATGACCGCTTGCATGTAGATCGGCGGCCCATAGAAGCCGATTCCCCAACCGATCATCGCCAGGATGAACGTGCCGGCCAGTACGGTTTTTCCAAAAAATCGGGTGCGTGTCATCGCCATCTCCTCCAGAGTGGCTCACAGACTATGCGCTCGACAGGTTCCTCACTTCGGGGTGCGTCGAATAATGGATGTAGAGCGCGGTTGCTTCTTGGATTTGTTTTTCCGCGATGCCGTTGCCTACGGATAAGATGCGCGGGGCGTTGCAACTCGCAGCGCTGGAGCACTCCTCTACATGGATGGGAGCTGAGCCTCGATCGCTTGCTTGTCGATAATCGACCAGACCTCGCGGATCCTGCCGTCCTCGAACGCGTAGAAGACGTTTTCCGTAAAGGTGATCCGTTTGCCGTTGACGGCAAGCCCCAGGAACTCCCCAGCCGGTGTGCAATTGAATACCAGGCGAGCTGCCAACTTGGGTGGGTCGACGACCAGGCATTCGACTTCAAAGCGCAAGTCGGGGATGTCCCGATAATCTGCTTCCAGCATGCTTCGATAGCCATGCAATCCTAATGGTTTCGCGTTGTGAATCACTTGCTGATGCACAAAAAGGCCCAGGTTGTCCCAATCCTGTGCATTCAGGCAGGCGATGTAATCGGTATAAATATCGGCCAGATTTGAAGTCATGGGGACTGACGCTCCGTTACGTGACTGTTTCCAGAGCATAGTCATGCTGCAGCGTCGGGCTGCTCTTCGCGAGGCCCGGGGCTGGGGGGATGTTACAAACTTGCCGTTTCCCTTTCGGGCCTATGCCAACAGAAGCGACTATCCTTGCGGACATTGAATCTGAACACTGCCTCCACAAAAAAAAAGAGACGCCATGACCCATTATGATCGCGCCATCGGCTCCAGACCCGGCACCACACGCGGTGATCGAACCTGTTTGACCAGGTCCCGGTTGCTCAAGACAGTTTCAATGACGGTTTTCTGCCTTTTCGCGGCAACACCCGGATATGGCCAGAACGTGCCAGCGGCAACGGATGCTACCGTGACAGTGGCTCAAGCGCAGGAAGTGGTTGCCAAGGCCACCCTCGGCGCCGTGCCCTGGAGCGGTCCTGAAACCGGCCCGCGTGCCCAGCGCGGCAAAAGCATCGCCATTGTCGCAGAAGATATGCGCAACGGCGGTATTGTCGGTGTTGCCCAAGGTGCTCGCGAGGCCGCCAAGGCGATGGGCTGGACGCTGAGGGTATTCGATGGCGCCGGGTCCCCGGAAGGGCGTGCAAAGGCCTTTGCCGATGCCCTGGCGGCGAACCCCGACGGCCTCATTCTGTGCGGTGCCGATGCCCTTGAAAACAAGGCGGCGCTGGCCGTCTTCGCCAACAAGGGCGTGCCGGTGGTGGGCTGGCACGCCGGGGAAAAGCCCGGGGCGATTGACGGTACGCCGATGGCCATGAACGTCACCACCGATCCGCTCGAAGTGGCTCGCACCACGGCCATGGCGGCAGTGGCGCAGTCGAACGGAAAGGCCGGCGTGGTCATCCTGACCGACTCCAGGTACAGCATCGCCATGGCGAAAGCCAAGGCCATGGAAAACGTGATTCGGGCCTGTCGGGAATGTTCGTTGCTGGAAGTGCGCGATGTCGCGATCTCCCAAAGTCGCGAGAAGATGCCGGCGATCACTACGGAACTGCTCCAGCGCCATGGCAAGCGCTGGACCCACACGCTGGCCATCAACGATATCTATTTCGACTATGCGGTGGCCACCTTGGCCAGCGCCGCGATACCCCGTGATGGCATCAGCCTGTTGTCGGCCGGTGATGGCAGCGCTTCGGCGTTCCTGCGCATCCAGGAAAAGAACTACCAGACCGTTACCGTGGCCGAACCGCTCAACGTGCATGGCTGGCAGGTGATCGATGAATTGAACCGACTGATGGCCGGCCAGCCGGTGAGTGGCTTCGTGGCACCGGTTCACTTGGTCAATGCCGACAATATCGCCTTCGACGGCGGGAAGAAGCTGTTGTACGACCCAAGCAATGGATATCGAGACATCTATCGATTCCAATGGAATCCCTGAGCGTTGGGCGTGACTGCATGGCCTATCGAAAATTAATGGCGTCGACCTGTCGATTTCGACCATTGCCATTCGATTAGTCCGTAGAGCCGCCACACCGACGGCTTGAGCCATCCATTCTCAGGAGAAAAAAGCATGCGATTTATGGTGATCGTCAAGGCCAGTCCGGAGTCGGAAGCCGGAGAAATGCCCAGCGAAGAACTGCTGGCCGCCATGGGCGCCTACAACGAAGAACTGGTCAAGGCCGGGGTGATGCTCGCCGGTGAAGGCCTGCATCCCAGTGCCGAGGGCGTGCGTGTACAGTTTTCCGGCAAGAACCGGACGGTGATCGATGGGCCCTTTGCTGAAACCAAGGAGCTGATTGCCGGCTTCTGGATCTTCAAGGTCCAGTCGTTGCAGGAGGCCATCGATTGGGTCAAGCGCTGCCCGAATCCGATGGTCAGCGACAGTGAAATCGAAATCCGCCAGATCTTCGAACTCGAGGATTTCGGTGAAACCTTCACGCCTGAGTTGCGCGAGCAGGAAGCACGCTTGCGGGCGCAGCTGTCCGGTCAATCGTGAAGCCGTCTACAGGAGAACCCACCATGAGAATCATTCCTTACCTGACTTTCAACGGTTGCTGCAAGGAAGCCTTTGCGTTGTACAAGGACGTGCTTGGCGGCGAGCTGTTTTCCATGTCCTTTGCCGAGGCGCCCGAAGACGTCGGCATGCCCAAGGACCCGGACCTGATCATGCACGCCTGCCTCACCGTGGGTCATTTCAGCCTGATGGCCTCCGATTGCCCGCCGGGCCAGCCGTATAGCAAGCCGCAAGGCGTGTCGGTTTCCCTCAACGTCGACAGCGTGGAGGAGGCCGAGCGGCTGTTCAATGGCTTGAGCGCGGGCGGCCAAGTGCAGATGCCCTTGGCGAAGACCTTCTGGGCGGAGCGTTTTGGCATGTTCGAAGACCGTTTCGGGATTGCCTGGATGGTCAATTGCGAGGGCCAGCAATAACTCGAACACTGCCTTGGCTGCGATGCGTTGTCGGGTCGTTGGCAGCGCTCGCGACACGCCTCACTTCCTGCCCCTGGATGGACGATCCTGGCGAGCACGCTCGCCGGGGTTTGCCTCCGTCGTGTGAACCTTGCGCCGATCCTGCGTTCACTTATTAAGCTGCCGCTTCAAGTGATCCTGGCTGTGCCCGTTTGCTGAAGCGATCCGTATGGGCTGTTCAATTAAGGCTGTAGACAAACCGTGGCGAGGGAGCTTGCTCCCGCTGGGCTGCGCAGCGGCCCTTTTTTTTGTGAGCGCTTCGCACTCAAGCGGGAGCAAGCTCCCTCGCCACAGGTTCATCGTTTTCCCTAAGTAAAACCGCATCACTCAGGGAATCAGCCTGAATCTGGTGGCTGCCCCCAGTGCCGACAAGGACCTCGCATGCACTCAACCTCATCCACCTTCCCCTTGAACGCCGTCGTCGAACGCGAGCTCAGTCTGCGTGCGGTCAGTACGGGGATTGTCCTCGGTATTCTGCTGACACCGTCCAATGTCTACGCCGGGTTGAAGATCGGTTGGTCGTTCAACATGTCGATCATTGCCTTGCTGATCGGCTATGGAATCTGGCAGGGCTTGGCCAGTCGATCGGTGGCGCGTTTGCCCTGGACGCTGCACGAAAGCAACATCAACCAGACCGTGGCCTCTGCCGCCGCGTCGATCATTTCCGGTGGGCTGGTCGCGCCCATCCCGGCCTACACCTTGCTGACGGGCCAGCAGTTGGAGGCCATTCCCATGGTGGCCTGGGTCTTTTCGGTGAGTTTCCTGGGGATCTGGATCGCCTGGTACCTGCGACCCTCGCTGCTCAACGACAAGGCCCTGAAATTTCCCGAAGGCATGGCGACCCTGGAAACGTTGCTGCACATCTACAACCACGGCCACGAAGCCGCGACGCGATTGAAAGTGCTGCTCAGCGCCGCGATGCTGTCCGGGCTGGTCAAGGCGGTCGATACGTTTATGTGGGCTATTCCGCGCTGGTCCCCAACCGCTCAACTGGAACGCCTGACGTTCACCGCGGACCCTTCGCTGCTGTTGGTGGGGTTTGGCGGGATCATCGGTATTCGCGTGGGCCTGACCCTGCTGCACGGCGCCCTGATGGCGTGGGGTGGGTTGGCGCCTTGGCTGCTGGAGCAAGGCCTGGTGCAGTTGCCGAGCGGTAGCAGCGGCCCGCAATTCGCGGCGTTGGTGGAGTGGTTGTTATGGCCGGGAGTGAGCCTGATGGTCTGCTCGACCCTGGCCTCACTGGCGATTCGCTTGTGGGCATTGCACCGCTCGACCAAGGCGGGCGGCGGGGCGATCTGGACGATCCCCAAGCCTGGGCCGGCGGCCGGTTTCGCCCTGTCGATCATCCTGGTGGTCAGCCTGCAAGTGCTGTTGTTCGGCATTAACGCCTGGATGGCCTTGTTGACCATTCCCTTGGCAATCTGCCTGGCGGCGGTGGCAGCCCGGGTGGTCGGCGCCACGGGCATTCCGCCGATCGGGGCCATTGGGCAGTTGTCCCAGTTGAGCTTCGGCATCGTCGCCCCGGGCCAGGTGCCGATCAACCTGATGAGCGCCAACACCGCCGGCGGTTCGGCCGGGCAGTGCACCGATTTGATGAACGACTTCAAGGTCGGCCGGGCGATTGGCGCCACGCCGCGCAAGCAGGTGATCGCCCAGATCCTGGGGATTTTCATCGGCAGCATCGTCGGCGTGTTGGCCTACCTGGCGCTGATCCCGGATCCGCAAACCATGCTGCTCACCGAAGAGTGGCCGGCCCCGGCGGTCGCCACCTGGAAAGCCGTGGCGCAAACCTTGACCCTGGGCCTTGATTCATTGTCCGCGAGTATTCGCTGGGCGATTTTCATCGGTGGCCTGGTCGGTTTGTCGTTGGGGATCTTGGACAGCCTGTTGCCGACACATCGGGCCCGCTACCTGCCGAGCACGGCGGCCCTGGGCCTGGCCTTCGTCCTGCCGGCCTCGGTGTCCTTGATGATGGCCCTCGGTGCGGTGCTGACGTGGCTGGTGAGCTGTCGCTGGCCGAGCCTCACCGAGCGATTCGCCATTACCGCGGCGGCGGGGTTGATTGCCGGGGAGAGCATTACCGGGGTGGGGGCGTCGTTGTGGCAGATGCTTGGGGCCTGATGAGGGTTGTCGGCGAAAAGAGTCGTAACGCTAAGGCTGGCCGAGGCTCTTGGTGGTGACAATTTTGTCGTAACCTTCTACTGGCCGTGCCCCATCGGCCACCCATGTACGTTCTTTGCGACACTTGAACTTCACCCCTTTGCGCGGCGCCATGACTCTGGCCGTCTCCATGCACATTGCCTTGGAAGCAAAGGTTGGCCCTGGTTGTCGTTCATCGACACAGCCTTCGTAGCCACTGCAGATCGTCATCACAACAAAATAGACAGTCATCATCTCGGTGTTGCTCCATTGCGTGATGCGAGTGATACATCCTGTAGCCCAGGTCGGCGGCCCAAACGTTTAGCGGTGATTGCCTGCGGATGATGAGCTTCGGTTCAAGTCCCCAGCAATGGCACATCAGTACCGTGCGTCGGGAATCTGTCACTGTATTAATATATTTTTAATTGGTTGGATTTTGTGCCAATAAGTTGGCGTCATCCGGGGTGGGAGGGGTAGGCGGGAGAGGCATGTCGGCGGACAGGCCGTTTTCGCGAGCAGGCTCGCTCCCACAGTTGGATTGGGGTATGGCCGGAGAGATAGGTCGGCTGTCAGGCCGCCTCGCGAGCAAGCTTTGCTCCCACAGATCTGAAGGGTGTACGACCGTGAGAGCTAGGTCGGCTATAAGGCCGCCTCGTGGGGATGTTGATCTCGGGCGCCCCGTTAACCACGCTGGCCGAACGCAGGCATTGTGGAGTGGGCAACCCGGCATGGATGCCGGGTTAGCCGCGCTGGGCCATGGATGGCCCTTCGCGGCGGCCCACGGAGCAATGCCGGAGTGAGGGCACACCGAGCCTTAGCGAGGTGCCGAGTGGTGGGGCAGGAGCGCTTTGGTTACTTTCGACTGGGCCGGCTTCCGGGCTTTTCGAAAGTGACCCGCCGTCAGGGCGGAACCCTAAGTGGCCGTTACACAAATAATGGATATGTACCCAGTCAGCAAAACCCCGAGACCGCCATCGCGAGCAAGCTTTGCTCCCACAGGGGATCAGTCTGAACCCTGAAGGGCCGAACTCAGTTATCAGGAAACGGCAACGAGAGCAGCCAGGCACTGAAAGCCTTCAAGGCCGGCAGATGCTGGTATCGACTCGCATAGACCAGGTAATAGCTGCGCCCACTTTCCATCGGTTCGAACAACGCAACCAGATCACCGCTCTTCAGCTCATCCTGCACCAGGATTTGCGGAACCAACCCAATCCCGATTCCCGCCGACACGGCCTGGATAAGGTGGGCGGTGAGTTCGAAGCTCGGTCCGGAGCGCATGGTGCGGTGATCGACGTTGTGCCGGTCAAACCAATCCGACCAGACACCGGGCCTCGATACGACGTTCAACAAGGCATGCTCGGCAACGTTGGCCGGCGACATCGTCCGGTACTCGGGTAATGCGCTCGGGCTGGCAATCACCACCAGCTTTTCCGTGAGCAACGGATGGGCAATGTAGCCGGGCCACTCTCCCGAACCTGCGCAGATGATTGCGTTCATGTCGTGGGTGGAGGATTGCACGTCCTCGCGGATGATCCGCGAATGTATGTGCACCAACAGGTCCGGGTGCTTGGCATAAAACTCATGCATCCGCGGCAGCAGCCATTTGGAACCGAGGGTCGGCAGGACGGCCAGGTTCAAGGGGCCGCTGTCATGTTTGTACGAGATGGCTTGCAAGGTTGCGCTTCGAATACGCCCCAGCGCGGCCGCCAGCTCGTGCTGATACAGCGCGCCGGCGGCGGTCAATTCAATCTTTCGGCCTTCGCGGCGGAAGAGTTCGATTTCAAGTTGCGCCTCCAGGGTTTGTACCTGCCGGCTGACGGCGCTTTGGGTCAATGCCAGCTCTTCCGCTGCCTTGGTGAAACTGCAATGGCGCGCGGCGGCCTCAAAGGCAACCAGCAGCGACATCGAAGGCGTCAGGCGTCTAGGGTTCATTCGTAAAGCTCATGCAAAACCAACAGGAATTACGTTTGCTCCAACCGCACAGGAAGACAAGAATCATGAAAACCTTGTGCAGCTGCTCGATGCGTCTCGTGCCGAGCATACGTAATGTGAATGCATAGATTAGCTTTTCAGCCTGTAGGAAAACATCATGATTGCCCGGTTATCGTCTCCTGATCCCCAGAAAGCGACCTATGACGCTTTTCTGAATGCGCTCAAAGTGGCGGGGTTTCAAGGCGAGATTGCCCGCGACCATGGCGACCGGACGGTCTTGGCCACCGACAACTCCATCTACCAGCGCCTGCCCCAAGCGGCGGTCTTTCCCCTGGATGAACAGGACGTGATGATCCTGTCCCGCTTGGCCGCCGAGCCCGCTCACCGCGCGGTGGTGCTCACGCCGCGTGGTGGCGGCACGGGCACCAATGGGCAATCGCTCACCGATGGCGTGGTGGTCGACCTTTCCCGTCATCTGAATAACATCCTGGAGATCAATGTCGAGGAGCGCTGGGTCAGGGTGCAGAGCGGGGTGGTCAAGGATCAGTTGAACGCAGCGCTCAAGCCCTACGGCCTGTTCTTCGCACCAGAGCTCTCGACCTCGAATCGCGCCACCCTCGGCGGCATGATCAACACGGATGCGAGTGGCCAGGGCAGTTGCACCTACGGCAAGACCCGCGATCATGTTCTTGAACTCTCGACGGTTCTGCTTGGCGGTCATCGCCTCGACAGTTCAGCTATCGACGCGGCACTTTTGCCGGCCTTGGTCGAACGCCGGGATCGAGTGGGAGCGGTCTACAAATGCGCGGTGGATATCGCCGATACCCACGCCGAGCTGATCAGGGACACCTTTCCCAAACTCAACCGCTGCCTGACCGGTTATGACCTGGCTCATCTGCGCGAATCCGATGGGCGCTTCAATCTGAACAGCGTGCTTTGCGGCTCTGAAGGGTCCCTGGGCTTCATCGTCGAGGCCAAGCTGAACGTACTGCCCATCTCCCAATACTCCATCCTGGTCAATGTGCGTTATGCCGGGTTCATGGATGCCTTGCGTGATGCCAAGGCGTTGATGGCTAAGAAGCCGCTGTCGATCGAGACGGTGGATTCGAAAGTGCTGATGCTGGCGATGAAGGACATTGTCTGGCACGGCGTCGCCGAGTATTTCCCTGAAGATCCTGATACACCGACGCTGGGGATCAATCTCATTGAGTTCAGTGGCGACGACGAAGCGGCGGTCCAGCAGCAGGTCCATGAGTTCGTCCTGCACCTGCAGCGGGATACTTCGGTTGTCCGCTTGGGCCACACCTTGGCGATTGGCGCCGATGCGCTCAAGCGTGTCTATGCGATGCGCAAGCGCGCCGTGGGGTTGTTGGGCAACGTCAAGGGCGAGGCCAGGCCCCAGCCCTTTGTCGAAGACACCGCGGTTCCGCCTGAAAACCTGGCGGACTTCATCCAGGCGTTCCGCGCGCTGCTCGATAGCCATGACTTGCAGTACGGCATGTTCGGTCACGTCGACGCCGGCGTCCTGCATGTGCGCCCAATCCTCGACATGAAGGATCCCGCCCAGGCCGCCTTGATCCGGCCGATTTCCGATGCGGTCGCGGCCTTGACGCAACAGTATGGCGGACTGTTGTGGGGCGAACATGGCAAGGGCTTGAGGTCGCAATACGTGCCCGATTACTTCGGCGATTTGTACCCGGCGCTGCAAGCGCTGAAGGCGGCTTTCGATCCCTTCAACCAACTCAACCCAGGCAAGATCGCCACCCCGGACACGGTTCCAGACGCTCGACTGACCCGGGTCGACGAAGTGGAACTGCGCGGTGCCCTGGACCGCACCATTGATGAACGTGTCTGGCAAAGCTATGACACGGCGGTGCATTGCAATGGCAATGGCGCGTGCTACAACTTCGATCCGGATGACGCCATGTGCCCGTCCTGGAAAGCCACGCGCAATCGCATTCACTCGCCCAAGGGGCGCGCCTCGCTGATCCGCGAATGGCTGAGGTTGCAGGGCGAGCAGGGTGTCGATGTGCTGGCGGTCAGCGAACGGGTTCGAGGGGCTGGCAGGAAGCAGGGCGTTGCGCGTCGGGCCGTGAATAGCTTGGCCCGGAAGATGGGGCAGGCGGATTTTTCCCATGAGGTCTACGAAGCCATGACCGGTTGCCTGGCCTGCAAATCCTGCGCGGGCCAATGCCCTGTCAAAGTGAATGTGCCGGAGTTCCGCTCGCGTTTTCTGGAGCTTTATCACAGCCGCTACCTGCGTCCCCTCAAGGACTACCTGATTGGCTCGTTGGAATACACGGTTCCGTATCTCGCCAAGATGCCGCGCCTGTACAACGTCGTGATGAGTGCTCGACCGGTTCGCTGGGGGCTCGAGCGCGTGGCCGGGATGGTCGATAGCCCGCTGCTCAGCCTGGTGGATTTTGCCGTCGTATGCCGGCGCTGGGACGTGGAGGTGGCAACACCTGCACGCCTGGAAGCGCTTTGCGGCGAGCAGAGGGAGAAAAGCGTCATTCTCGTCCAGGACGCCTTTACCCGATTTTTTGAAACGCCTTTGCTCGTTGACTGGGTGGAGCTGATCTCGAGGCTGGGCTACAAAGTCTTGCTGGCCCCGTACGCGCCCAACGGCAAACCGCTTCAGGTGCAGGGGTTCTTGAAGGCGTTCGAGAAGGCCGCCCGCTTCAATGGCCAGACCTTGCTCAGCCTCCAGCAGTATGGCGTGCCATTGGTGGGGCTCGATCCGGCGATGACCCTGGTCTATCGACAGGAGTACGCCAAGACACTGGACACCGGCAACGCTCCCCAGGTGATGCTTGCCCAGGAATGGCTGATCGATGCGCTGCCGGAAGATGCTGGAGTGACAGTGGGCGAGGCTTATCACTTCCTGCCGCACTGCACGGAAAAAACCAACGAGCCGGGCAGCGTCGGGCAATGGCAGAAGATTTTCCAGCGCATGGGCCTGACACTCAACGTGCAAGCCAGCGGTTGCTGTGGGATGTCGGGCACCTACGGACATGAAACGCGAAACGCGGAGACATCCGACACGATCTACGGGCAATCCTGGAAGCCGCTCCTGCAAAAACTCAATCAGTCGGGCCGGGTGGTTGCCGACGGGTATTCCTGCCGCAGCCAGGTGAAGCGCCAAGAGGGTATTACCGTGCTGCATCCTCTGCAGGTTCTGTTGGCGCGCGTGAAAGAGGTGTCGGTCGAGCGCGGATAAGAGGCGATACCGCTCACTCAAAGGCTGGCGACAAACCCGTGGCGAGGGAGCTTGCTCCCGCTGGCGTGCGTAGCGCGCCCAAAAAGGCTCGACCTGACACTATGGCGGCGGACGTTATGGGGCTGCTACGCAGCCCAGCGGGAGCAAGCTCCCTCGCCACAGGCCGGAATGCACCTCATTGAATACTTCCATTGTTCACGAATCGTGTTCCATACCATCACCTAAAGGCTATTGATGGGTTTTTCATTGCGAATATGCTCTGTGCATCCGTGACCCGGCACCACAGAGCGCATCGCAATGAACAGCCCTCGTACCCTCTACCAGAAGCACATCGACAGTCACACCGTCGCGACCCTGGACGATCAAGGGCATGTATTGCTCTACATCGACCGCCAGGTGGCCAACGAATACACCAGCCCCCAAGCCTTCAGCGGGCTGCGCGAGGCGAAGCGTGGCGTCTGGCGTTCTCGCGCGACGTTAGCGGTCGTCGACCATGTCAACCCGACCAGCCCGAACCGTATCGCGGCCATGCCTGACGCCGGTGGCGCCTTGCAGGTCGCGTACTTCGAAGAAAACTGCCGGGACTTCGGCATCGAGCTGTTCGATGTGCTGGACAAGCGCCAGGGGATCGAGCACGTGGTCGCACCGGAGCAGGGGTTTATCCTGCCCGGCATGGTGGTGGCCGCAGGCGACAGCCATACCACGACCTACGGCGCCCTGGGCGCGTTTGGCTTTGGTATCGGCACTTCTGAAATCGAGCATCTGCTGGCGACGCAGACATTGGTCTACAAGCGGCTGAAAACCATGCGGGTCACGGTTACCGGCACGCTGGGCATGGGCGTCACCTCGAAGGACATCATCATGGCGCTGATCGAGAGGATTGGCGCGTCAGGCGCGACCGGGTACGCCATCGAATTCACCGGTCCGGCCATCAGCGCATTGAGCGTCGAGGCGCGCATGACGATCTGCAACATGGCGGTGGAGGCCGGGGCGCGGGGAGCCTTCATGGCGCCCGATGAAAAAGTGTTTAGCTACCTCAAGTCCAAGCCCCGTGCGCCTCAAGGCGAGCATTGGAATGCCGCGGAAAAAAACTGGCGCGAGCTCTTCACCGATGAAGGTGCGGTGTTCGACAGCGAAGTGCGGGTGGACGTGGATGGGTTGGCGCCGATGGTGACCTGGGGAACCAGCCCGGACCAGGCGTCGCCCGTCAGTGGCAGGGTTCCGGACCCGGCGACCATTGCCGATCCGATCCTGCGCCAGGGCATGCAGCGCGCCTTGACCTACATGGGGCTGGAAGCCGGCATGGCGTTGAGTGAGGTGCCGATCAGCCATGCGTTCATCGGCTCATGCACCAACGCGCGCATCGAAGACTTGCGTGACGTCGCACGGGTGGTGGAAGGCAGGAAAGTCGCCTCGACCGTACGGGCGATGATCGTTCCCGGATCAACCCAGGTGCGTGCCCAGGCTGAAGAGGAAGGCTTGGCCAGGATCTTCCTCGAAGCCGGTTTTGAATGGCGTCAGTCCGGATGCTCGATGTGCCTGGCCATGAACGACGACGTGCTTGCTGCGGGTGATCGTTGCGCGTCCAGCACCAACCGAAACTTTGAAGGTCGTCAGGGGGCGGGCGCCCGGACCCACCTCATGAGCCCGGCGATGGTTGCCGCAGCGGCCATCCGTGGTCGCCTGACGGACGTACGCCTATTGGCCGAGGAGATTTGAACCATGCAACCTTTTGAAATCGTGACTGGAAAAGCCGCGCCTTTGCTCGCTTCCAACATCGATACCGACGTCATCATGCCCAAGCAGTTCTTGAAAGGGATCGATCGAAGCGGGTTGGATAAAGGCGTGTTTTTTGACCTGCGTTTCCTTGAGTCCGGCGAACCCAATCCAGATTTCATCCTCAACCAACCGGCCTGGAGTGGGGCCAGTTTCCTGGTGACCGGGCCCAACTTTGGCTGTGGTTCCAGCCGCGAGCATGCGGTATGGGGGCTCAAGCAACTGGGGATTCGAGCACTGATCGGGACAAGCTTCGCCGGTATTTTCTATGACAACTGTCAGCGTAACGGCGTGCTTGCGATACAGCTGTGCGAATCGCAGTTACAGAGACTGGCTCGCGTCGTGAGCCATGGGGCTACCGCGACGATCAGCGTCGACCTGCCGAATCAGCGGATCTGGCTGAGTGAGGGCTCGGTCATCGAGTTCACCATCGATGCGCTACGCAAGCAATCGTTGCTGTCGGGGTTGGACGCCATCGGCGCGACCTTGCAGCGGGCGGCACAGATTCGTGATTTCGAAGCGCGTCACTACGCAGACAATCCGTGGCTGGACTGAGTGCCCAGGCGCGCCTGCCCGCCACCGCTGCCGGGCGCTCAAGCGAGAGCGAGGGCCTTGAAATGCGCTTCGAAGAATTCGATGCAGGCCCTTAGCTTGGCGGACTGGCTGAGCCGTGTCGGGTAGACGGCCCAGACATCGGCACTCTGGGCATGATCGGGCAGCACATGAACCAGTTGTCCACTTTCAAGCAGGGGCTTCACGTCCCACAACGAGCGCAGGATGATGCCTGCGCCACTCAAGGCCCAGCGCAACACAATCTCACCATTGTTCGATGAAAGTGGGCCGGTGACGCGGATGGATTCTTCAATGCCGTCTTTTGTCAGGTTCCAGATGCCAAAGGCGTTGTTATGCTCCTTGAGCACCAGGCAATCATGCCGGGCCAGATCCTCCAGGGAGGTCGGGATGCCGCGCTTTTCCAGGTACCCGGGGGTTGCACAGAGCACCCTGCGGTTACTCACGAGTTTTTTTCCCAGAAGTTGTTGGGGAAGGTCGTAGCCCACCCTGATTTCGAGATCGAAGCCTTCATTGACGATATCGACCATGCGATCAAATACGTCCAGGCGAATCTCCAGTCGAGGGTACCGCTGCGAAAGCGAGGCTATCGCGGGTGCGACGTGGTTACGACCAAAACCGAAAGAGCTGCAGATATGCAAACTCCCCTGCAATTGCTGGCGGGAGTCGGTCAACTCGCTGATGAAGTCATCCATATCCCCCAGCAGTCGCGTTGCGAAGACGCGGACACGTTCGCCGTCGTCGGTCAACGCGACACGCCGGGTCGTGCGATGCAACAGCTTCGCGCCCAACGCGGCCTCAAGGACGGAGATCCGCTTGCTGACATAGGCCGGGGAAAACCCCAAGGCCTCGGCAGCATTGCCAAAGCCATTTTTCCGGATCACGGCGAGGAATACACGGAGGTCCTCCGGCAACAGGGATTGTTCTCGAGGGTGAGGCTTGCGTCTCATGGTCTGGATTATTCCAATCATAATTGTCGGAGTCAGTTTGCGATGTAGGCGCCAAACGTTCATGCGCTGCAATGAAAATGCCCATCGATGGCGCCCCTCAGGCAAGTTTTTAACACACCCGCTTGAAAATAAAAAATGGGTCTGGCGCTCTGGCGCGATATTAATCGGGTTATGCCTGGAGTGCCCAAGTTACAGTGTGTTTGTTAATGATATATGGATAAATTCTGTCCACTTGTCAGCGCAATTGCAGCCATTACTATTGGCGCACTGAGTGATCTGAAAGAGGTTGTCATGGCGCGGTTATTTGAAGGTTGCGTAAAAGTGATCGTTCCCTGTGGTTCTTTGGGGGCGGGTGTTCGAGAAGAAGAAATTGCTTATGGATTGGCTGCTGGCGCGCAAGTAATCGCCACGGACGCAGGTTCAACGGATAGCGGCGCGGCCTATCTTGCACTTGGAAAGTCCAAGAACAACCGAGGCGCAGTAAAGCGTGACCTGACGATATTAATGAAAGCGCAGGCGCGATCCGGCGTACCGATCATTGTGGGGACCGCTGGGCAGGCGGGCGGCGACCTCAATCTGGACTGGACCCGTGATATCGCCTTGGAAATCGCCAAGGAGTTGGGCGTATCGCCGAAAATCGCACTTATCTACTGTGAGCAAGACAAGGACATCATCAAGAAGCTCAATGCCGAAGGTCGTATCAAACCGCTCCCGCCTCATGCCGAGCTGGAAGATACAACGGTGGACAGCTGTGAGCACATTGTCGCGGCATTGGGAGTAGAACCCTTTATCGCCGCCCTGGATGGCGGTGCCGATATCATATTGGCCGGCCGCGCGACCGACACCGCCGTCATCGCCTGTTATCCCATCTGGAAAGGCGCGCCGTGGGGGCCGTCCTGGCATGCCGGCAAGACGGGCGAATGCGGCGTGCAGTGCGCCGTCAACCCCACGCTTGGATCGGGGATCTTGCTGAGTATTGATGCCAATGGCTTCGAAGTGGAGCCGTTGAGCCAGGACAACCAGTGCACGCCCCATAGCGTCTCGGCCCATATGCTGTATGAGAACAGCGACCCATTCCGGTTGGTGGAGCCTGGCGGTATCTTGAATGTTGCCCAGGCGCGTTATGCCGATTTGAATGGGCGTGCCGTTCGGGTAGAAGGCTCGCGCTGGGAAACGATGCCCTACACGATGAAGTTGGAAGGGGCCGCCGCCGGTTTATATCAAACGATCATGTTGGTGGGCATCCAGGACCCGGATGTGCTCAACGATGTCGATGGGTTTCACGATCGGCTGCTGGAAGCGCTTTACACAAGAACCCGTCAGTCCATTCCGGCCGAAGAGTTGGGTGAGTTTCATATTTCCTTGCGGATGTATGGATGGAATGGTGTCACCGGGATAAAGCCGCCTGTCGGAACATTACCGCCATCTGAAATAGGCATGTTGTTTGTCGCCACTGCCGCGACTCAGGAAATGGCCAATACCATTGCCCATGCGTGCAATCCTTACTTCTTTCATTACCCCAGTGTCATGGGCAAGGAATTACCTTCGTATGGATTCGCCTTTACACCGGCGGATATACCCCGAGGCCAGATTTATGAGTTCAAGTTGAACCATGTGGTGCAACTTGAGAATCCCATGGCGTTGGTACGTCTTGAATGGATTGATTTGTCGGACAGGCCAATGGCGATGAAGGAGCTTGCACAATGATCAAGTTGCGTGATGTTTGCCGGCATGTCCGTTCCAAACAAGCGGGGCCGTTCTGGATTACGTTCGATATCTTTTTCAGTGGCCGCGAAAATTTCGAGCGTTATGCAGATTGTGCCGCACTTTCCCCGGCGCAATTTGCCAGGCTCTACGGCACCGATCCCGAACGGGTCAAGCGCATTGCAGTGCCGGACCTGGAAATGGTCAAGATTTCTTATCCCCGTGCAACGCCACAAGGCGGCATGGTCGAGCGTGACATGCATGCCGGCCAGCAATACGTCCGCTTGCTTGACGTGGTCATCGACTGAGACGGCGGCACCGCGTCGCGCCTTGATCTGTTCGCCTCATGGACGAGGACCGGTCCACCTATTCAACCCGAGGTACTTATGACGGACTCGACCGTAGCGATGCGGCTTGCACGCTATGCCCATGCATTCAGAAAACAGCACCTGCCCGAAGCGATCATCCACCTCGTACGCCAGCGCTTTATCGACAGCCTGGCGTGCGTGCTGGGTGCCTACGGAGCTGACCCGGTAAAGGCCGCGGTGTGTTACGCCGCCGCCAATCGCGCCAAATCTTCCAGCGTATTCGGCACGCACCTGCAAACGACCCCGGAAATCGCGGCGTTCACCAATGGCCTGATGGTTCGTTTCCTGGACTATAACGACGGTTATATGGGCCTGGAGCCCGGCCATCCCAGTGACAACATCCCAGCCTGCCTCGCCCTGGCGCAAGCTGAAAACGCAACCGGGGCGGAACTGATTTCGGCCATCGTCCTGGCCTATGAAATCCAGATGCGTTTGCAGGATGCGGCCAGTTTGAACAAGCGGGGCTGGGACCACGTCAATTACATCAACGTCGCAATGGCTGCGGCGGCTGCCAACCTGATGAAGCTGGACGTGGCGCAGACGGAGCAGGCGATCAACATTGCCGTGAGTGGTCACTTGGCCATGCGCCAGGTGCGCAGTGGAGCATTGTCCGACTGGAAGGGCTGCTCCGCCGCGAACGCCGCGCGCAACGCCATTTTCGCCGCCCAATTGGCGCGCCATGGCATGACGGGGCCGTCGCCGGTGTTTGAAGGTGAGATGGGGTTCTTCAAGCTGGTTTCGGGTTCGTTCGATCTGGATACCCGTCGTTTCGGTACGCCGGACAATGGCGACTACGCCATACGGCGCTCGTTGACCAAGACATTTCCCACCAATGGCGAGCTGCACACCGCCGTCTGGGCTGCGCTTGATATCCGCAAGCGCATCGATGGCGTAGAAGATATCGCTGCCATTACGATCGCAACGTCTGAATTCAACCGGCGGGTGTTGGCCGATACGCCTGAAAAATGGTTGCCGAAGACCCGGGAAACGGCAGATCACAGCCTGCCCTACAACGTGGCTCGGGCCTTGCTCGATGGCGACATCACGGTGGATTCGTATCGCCCTGAAAAGATTGCCGACCCGGCGGCGATTGCCTTGATGGACAAGGTCAGTGTTGTCGAGGATCCGGCGTTGACCGCACTGTTCCCACGGCATCTTGCCAACCGTGTCTGCGTGACCCTGGTGTCCGGCGAGCAAGTCGTGAGTGAGATGATCACCGGGCCCGGGTCAGTCGAAACGCCGATGACCGATGGCGATTTCGAACGTAAATTCCGGCGCATGGCCATGCCGCATATCGACGCATCGGCACAAGCCGAAGTGCTCGGCTTCGTTGCTGATCTCGAAAAGCAGACCGAATTCACCTCGCTGTTTGCGGCGATGGTCGTTTCATAGCCCGGCTGTCGCTCCAATGGGCGCTTCCCAGAGGCGCGACCGAGCGGGGATTAACGGCGGGCGGTCTCACTCGCCGTAGGCAACGTCCCTACGTAACGAGCGCGAGGACGGGCGTCGTGGTGCTGGTTGTATTGCTCGCTGGCATGGGCTATCCAGCCGATCAGGCGACCGATCCCCGCCAATGAAATTTCCTGTCCATGCAGCCCTAACTTCTGGCCGATGAAGCTCACCAGCAGGATGAATTCCGGTGGGTACGCCACGAGTTCCGAGGCCACCGCAAACGCTTTTTGCAGTTTTGCGAATTCGCTGTCGCCCTCAAAGACGGCAGTCAACGCCGCCATGAGATTGCTGGCGCGCGGATCGTTGATGGCATGCACATTGGGGCCAAAGCCGACGATGTGTCCGTCCTGGCTGTAGCGCTGCAATATAGGTCGCGCAGGGTCTACAGCGGTGCAGATTTCCTCGATCATCCTGCTGGCGGCTTCATTTCTCCCATAAGCGATTCTGTGGCCCCGGGCTGCGGCAAGTCCGGCAATGACCGCGTAATAGGGGGTGGCGCCGGTCGTGGCGGCGACACGTACGCTGTGGGCGGTGTGGTCCAACTCATGGTCGATACTGAGGATCAGCAGGCGGCGGATCAGGTCGGCGTACGCCGGTGGGGCGCCGCAGGCCTGGGTGATGAATTCATGCAAGGGTTGCGTGCTCGGTTCGGTCGCGCCCACCACCAAGGCGGCAAACCATCGGACGACGTCGGCGCCAGTACGCGCGTAGCTGTCCGTGGAAAGGTCGAAGGCCTTGGGGTTTTCTCTCTGGACCAATGGGAAAAGCGCGATGGCTTTTTCCTGGGCGGACATGTGTTCGTAGATGTTCAGCAGCTTGACACTGTCCCTCGGTACACGAGGCAGTGACGTGCCGAACGCCGACGGCACTTGCCAGATCAGCTCGGCGACGTCTTCAACCGTTGCGCGGTCAGCGAGCTCGACGACGTCTTGGCCCCGGTAAAACAGGCCATCATCGGTGATCAGCGTAATGGCGCTGTCCGACGGCGACGAGCGCTTGGGCGCGTGCTTCTCTCCCGCCGGACGCTTGACCAGGCGCTGGATGTCTTCGGCCCAATAACGGCGCTTGGGCGTACCCGGGATCTTGAGGGAGCGGATATTTTTGCGGCTGACGTAGGCGTACAGCGTCGGCAGGCTGATTCCGAGTAGGGCTGCCGCCTCTTCTGCCGAAAGGTAGAGGTCTTCTTGTTCTGGCATGACGAATCCCAGCAGGTTGATTGGAATGGCGTACATGTTTATTAGATATGCCGCCATTTCGTCAATGTCTACAAAGCAGTAATTTTTCCTCAATGCTGCCCTGGATTCCTTCGACGATAGCGACGCGCTTGATGGGGAATATTGACGAAAAAAATCAAGATTTACAGGCTTTCACCCCCTATGTAGATTTCGAGTGCGCAAAAGTTGTTCACATTGATTTTCGATGGCGTCGATAACAATAAAAACGAAAAGGTGAAAACGCATGGCTTGGTTAGGTTTCGCAATGGTCGTCACGTTTATGGCATTGATCATAAGCAAGCGACTGTCCGCTGTGACGGCACTCATCCTCATTCCGGTTGCTTTCGGGCTGGCCAGTGGGGCAGGGCCGGAACTGGGTGGGATGGTGATGGGCGGCGTCAAGCAAGTAGCGCCCACCGCACTGATGTTGATGTTTGCAATCCTGTATTTCGCAATCATGTTTGACGCCGGGCTCTTCGAGCCGGCGGTACGGCGGATTCTGCGGTTTGTCGGCAATGATCCTCTTCGCGTTGTGTTGGGCACCGCACTGTTGGCCACTGTGATCTCGTTCGATGGGGATGGCGCGACGACGGTCTTGATCGTCACCACAGCGTTCCTGCCGCTCTATCTGCGCCTTGGGATGAACCCGCTCATTCTGGCGTTGATGCTCCTGCTGACCAATACGGTGGTGAACCTGATTCCCTGGGGAGGGCCGGTCGCCCGCGCCGCCAGTGCCCTCCATCTCGATGTGGCGGACATGTTCCTGGGCCTGGTACCGGCCATGTTCGCGGGGCTTGCCTATGCATTCGTCGTCGCGTTCTGGATCGGCCGCAAGGAACGCCGCCGCTTGGGCTGGACGCCCGGTCACCAAGACGTTGCACCGCAGGAGGTCGCCTTGCCGACCGTGCAATCCGAAACGCAGCGGCCGAAGCTGTTCTGGGTCAACCTGGCGCTCACCGCCGGGCTCATGTACGCCATGGCGACAGGGCTGGCACCTTTGCCCATGTTGATGATGGTGGGCTTTTCCCTGGCGCTGTTGATCAACTATCCACGCCTGTCGGAGCAGAAGGCGCGGGTGGCGGCTCATTCTGAAAGTGTCCTGATGGTCATCGCCCTGATCTTCGCTTCAGGTGCGTTCACCGGGATTTTGTCAGGCACCGGAATGGTCGACGGCATGTCGGGGAAAATCGTCCAGCTGATTCCCGACGGCGGCGGACAATACTTCGGCATCATTACCGCACTGGTGGCTTTGCCGCTGAACTTCCTGTTGTCCAACGACGCGTTCTTCTTCGGCATCTTGCCGGTACTGGGGGCGGCGGGGGCCGAGTATGGTATCGACCCGATGCATATAGCCCGTGCGTCGGTGTTGGGGCAACCCGTCCATGCACTCAGCCCATTGGTTGCCGCGGTGTATCTCATCAGCGGGATCATCAAGCGCGACATGGGTGATATGCAACGCTATTGCCTGCTCTGGGCCATAGGCAGCAGCCTTGTCCTGATTGTCACGGCGGTTATTACCCGGGCGATTATTTGATCAGTTAGTTCTCTGTGCCGAAGTTTCAAGGACGCCAGCTCGCGTCTGCTCACGTCAAAATAAAAATAATAGATGAGGTGGTCGATGAAATCGATTAACGCCGTCGCTATGACGTTGCTGTCGACATTGTTTGTGTCTGATGTTTGTCTTGCGGCAACCATCAGTAACCCCGACAGGTTCCAGCATGAAGGCAAGTTGAATGCTTATCTTCGCTCGATGTATATCAATACGCGGATATCCAACGATTTGATCGAAGATCGTTTTGGTGGTTTTCCGGACGGCGCCGAGTTGGGCGGGACAGGGGTTGGTGCGATCCTCGACTATAACTCCAGTTATTGGGCCGGCGTTGTAGGGTTTGATGCCTCGTTGTATGGCGTGGCGATGATCGACTCCAAAGACAATGGGCGGGATTTATTTGACGACACCGATGGCACTAACGGTGGCTTTGCAAAAGTCGGCCAGGGTTATCTCAAGTTGCGTTACGAAGGCGACGGCTGGAACGCCGATTCGCAAATAGGCCGGGGCCGCTTCGATGCGGGGACGTTGGTCACGCTCGACACCCGGATTGTGCCGGGATCCTATCAAGGAGGCCGGGCCCACCTGAACTTCACCGAGATGGGCATCGGCCCGCTACCCGGTACGTTGGGGTTTGAAACCGCCTACATCAACCGCACGTCTCCTCGGGACCGGGAAGACTTCGAACACCTGCTGAGCCAGTCGGGTGAGGAAATAAAGGACCTCTACACCTACGGCATTAAATACGATTTGAAGGCCATCGAACTGGGTTACGACCATGGTGTATCGCGGGACTTCAATGAGAACACCCGTTATGGTCTGACCCTGAAGGCACCCCTCGGCGATAAAGCCGGCATTGTATTGGACACTCAATATTATGAGTTTGAAAAAGCTGGGCGAATCTGGGAGCGCGATTGGCAGGCCGGCGAGGCCGCTTATGACGATGACGCGACGTGGCTGAACATTAATGTGGGTTTATTACTCGATAAGCTTCGCTTGGGTGTTTCATTTTCCGAGACCAAAGCCGAGTTGACCAGCGGACTGGGCTACGCCTATTTCGATCATGGCGATAACGTCGACGGCAAGATGGATGCCTGGACACGTTCCGGAAACGACTTTAATAACGACGGCGAACGCACCTGGCAAATAGGCGCCGAATATGACTTGAGCGGACATTCGTTATTAGGCGCTTCGCTGGACGGTTTTAAAGTCATGACCATTTACAAGCAAGGTGAGTTTGACGCCACGGACCCTTTCAGTGGCCGACGCACCGACGTGCGCGAACGGCAGAACGAATACCGTCTTTATTATCGCTTCGACGAAAAGGAGTATTCCGGACTTTCCGTGGGTTTGATTTACATCGATTACCGAATCGACCAGGACTTTGTCGCCTTGGTGTCCGCCCAACCCGACAACGTGGTAACGGGCTCGGAAGCCCGGGTGTATCTGGATTATGCATTTTGATTGCCGGACATATATCGAGAGGCCAGTGATGTCTAAACCTCGCCACACCCTAGTGATTACACAGCGGTTCTTCGATGCAGAAACCGTGCACTTCCTGAAGAGCCACGGCTGTAACGTTGTCATTGCGCAACTGGCTCAGGGGCAAGCGGATGGCGACCTGAGCGAACGCCAGTTGATCGACATTCTGGAAGACGCCGACGGTTGGATCGTCGGCCACGCGAACGTCACGTCGAGCCTGCTGAGTGGGCTCCCGCGCCTGCAAGTCATCGCCCGTCGTGGCGTGGGCTACGAGCGAGTCGATACGGCGGCGGTGGCGGCGGCAGGGAAGGTGGCGACCATCGCCATCGGCGGCAACGACGCCAGCGTCGCTGACCACACCGTGGCGTTGATGCTCGCCGTGTGCCGCCAGCTCAAACGCTGCCAGTTGGGCTTATCGGCCAACGACTGGTCGATTCCCTTGGGAGGCGATCTCTATCGCAAGACCGTTGGCGTCGTCGGCTTGGGCCGGATTGGTCGGGGCGTACTGCAGCGCTTGTCCGGGTTCGAAGTCAAGCCGCTGATCTACACCCCTCATCCAGACAACGCAGAGGTCGACGGTATCCCCCGAAGCTGTTTTGTCGACCTGGAAACGCTGCTTGAGGAAAGCGATTTCATCACCCTCCATGCACCGCTCAACCCCCATACCCATGGGTTGATCGATAGCCGTGCGCTGAAGCGGATGAAACCTTCCGCGGTGCTGATCAATACCGCGAGGGGTGGGCTGGTGCGGGATGCGGATCTGCTGTGGGCCCTGCGGGAAAACCGGTTGGCCGGGGCAGGGCTCGACGTATTCGAAAGCGAGTCGGATCCGGTGCTTTCGGCCGTGACCGAACAACTCATCCAACTCCCCAACGTGATCGTGACGCCCCATGTCGGTGCCTCCACGGTCGAGGGGCTCAATCGTACCAATCTGATAGCCGCGCAATGTGCGGTGGCTGTACTGGAGGGGCGTAGCCCGCCTGGCCATTGCGTCATCGCTGACGGACGTCGTTCTACAGGCTTGAAGGAGAATCCATGAATACCCCGATTAAAGTGCTGACGCCAACGGGCGCCATTGGCACCGGTTTCCCACGGGCGGCGTTTGACCAGGCGCTGCTGGAACGACCGGACGTGATTGCAATGGACGCGGGGTCGACCGACTCCGGTCCCCATTACCTCGGCACCGGCACGACCAAGGCTTCGGCCTCGATACTGCGGGCCGAGTTGCGCGTGTTCATGCAGGCGCGGGCGGAACTGGACATCCCGTTGATCATCGGCAGTTGCGGCACCTGTGGTTCCGACGCAGGCGTCGACCTGATGCGCGGTCTGTGCGAGGAAATCGCCGCCGAACTCGGTCAGGCAGTGCGCATCGCGAGCGTCTACAGCGAGCAACCGGCAAGCGTGGTGAAACAAGCGTTGGCGCAGGGACGCATCAAGCCCTTGCAACTCGATCACATCGACGATGCCTTGGTCGAACGCTGCTCGCGCATTGTCGCGCTGATGGGCGTGGAGCCCTTCATTCATGCGCTTGAAGATGGCGCGGACATCATCCTGGCAGGACGTTCCACCGACACGGCGGTGATGGCTTCGCTGCCCATCCTGCGCGGGGCCCATCAGGGCGCCGCCTGGCATGCCGGAAAGATCCTGGAGTGCGGCGCGTCCTGCACGACCACGCCCGCCAACGCGGTGGTGATGGCCGCGATCGACGACACGGGATTCACCATCAAGGCCATTGGTGAGGGCGCCCGGCTCACCCCGCGTTCGGTCATGGCCCACATGCTGTATGAAAACAGCAACCCCCACGTACTCGTCGAGCCCGGCGGCGTACTGCACGTGGAGGGGGCGGTCTACACCGCGTTGGACGAACAGACCGTGCGAGTCGAAGGTTCGGTCTGGACGCCAAGCGAAGACTACACCGTCAAGTTGGAGGGGGCGGCGCCGTGCGGCTTCCAATCGGTGGTCATGAGCATTGTCCGGGATCCGGAATACGTCGAGCGTTTCGATGAGTGGCTGGCCTATCTGGATTCGGTCATGCGTCAGCGGATCGAAAAGCACCTGTGCATCGGTGCCGATGACTATGATTTGCAGTTCCGCGCCATCGGCAAGGATTCAGCCTTGGGAACGCTTGAGTCACGGGTGGGCACGCCCGTGGAAATCGGCGTCATGGCCATCGCGACGTCGGCGACCGCCGAGCGCACCCAGGACATGGTCGCGCTGCTCAATCCTTACCTGCTGCACTTTCCGTTACCCGGCGACAAAGACCTGCCTACCCACGCGTTTCCTTTCTCGCCGGCCTCGATGGACCGGGGCGTGGTGCATGAGTTCGTGCTCAGTCATGTGATGGTCGTGACGGATCCGCTGGCACCTTTCCGGTTTGCTATCAAGACAGTCGAGGGCGCGTGAGATGAACACACTGCAAACATTGGGTTATGAGATCCGCTCCAAGAACGCCGGGCCGTTTTCCCTGACCATCGATGTGTTCTGCAAGGACGCGGACACCTTCGCGCAACTGGCCGCGGAGCCAAAGTTGCAAGCACCCGCGATTGCCGAGCTGTTCCGCAGGCCTGCGCAGTCGATCAGCGTTTTTCCCATCGAGGCGTTGAACGTGATCAAGATCAGCCTGCCGCGTCCAGTGGTTCAGGGCGCCTTGCAGGACCGGGACATGCACGGGGCTCAATGGGCGTTCATTCTGCTGGACGCACTTGGAACCGGTGAGGCCCCCCGGCCATGAGTTGCGTTGCAAGCGGGGCGGCGGGTTCACCGTCGCTGGTTCACCCTGACCTGGTGGCCGTGGCCACGACGCTGCGCGAACAAGGGCTGCTACCGGTTGTCCAGGGGGACGTGCAACGTGTCCGGGCGCAGCTGGAGCGGATCGATGCCTGGGCGGCGCGCCGCAGCGTGCCGCTGTCCTATGAGCGCACCTTGGGTTTTGCTGTCGATGGCCGAACGGTGCCCTGCAAGCTCTATTGGCCGGAGGGCGATGAGACGCCTTGCTTGATGTTCTACTGCCATGGCGGAGGATTCCGTCACGGTTCGCTCGCCGGCTGGGATGCACCGCTGCGCCAACTGGTGCGTGACAGTGGCCTGGCGGTGCTGTCCATCGATTATGCGTTGTCGCCGGAATATCGTTTTCCGGTGGCGTTCAACGAAGTGGTGTCGATCGTCAGCCGGGTGATCAAGCTCGGGGCAATCACCGATTGCCCGGTGCGCGGTTATGCCTTGGGCGGGGATTCGGCAGGCGCCAACCTGGCCTTGGGCGCTGCACTTGCGCTACGGGATGCAGGGTGTGATGGGCTGCGGCAGTTGCTGCTGTTCTATGGCAGTTACTCGCGCGACCTGGGCTCCGATTCCTGGCGAAGGCTGGGTGGGTACGGGGGGCAGAATCTGTCGGTCGAGACCATGAGCGCCTACTGGGCGAGTTACCTGGTCGATGATGAGGATGACTGGCGGGTACAGCCGATCATCGCTGACTTGGCCGGCCTGCCACCCGTGCGATTGGTGGTGGGCGAACTGGACCCGTTGTTGGATGAAAACCGGGAGCTGGCGGGTCGGTTGGAACGCGCGGGCGTGGCGACACACCTGCAAGTGCTTGCGAACATGACCCACGGGTTTGTCCGATTCAATGAAGTGGCGCCGGTCGTGCGCGATGTGATCGGTGCGCAGGGCAGCGCTTTGCGCAGGGCACTTTGCGCTCAGGCGAACTTCCCATGAACCTGTTCAGTACCGCGAATCTTGCGCGGATCTGCCTCGGGATATTCAGCGTCATGACGGCCAACGCCTCGGCGGCAGGCACGCTCCCCGTCGGTCCTGACGCGGGAGACAGGGAGCTGTCGGCGTTTTATCGCTGGCCTGAAGCAATGCCCGCGCTGCCCGGTGTGCTGCTGCGAAGCGAGACGCTGGCGGTGCCGCCGCAGATGCCCGCCGCCGGGCAGGCTTTGCGCCTGCTCTACAGCTCCACCGACGAGCGCTGGCACTCCGGACTCGTTCCGGTCAGCGGGGCGTTGTACCTGCCGGCTGGAGAGCCACCGCCGCAAGGCTGGCCGTTGCTGGCCTGGGCCCACGGAACGCTGGGGATTGCCGACGCCTGCGCACCGTCCTGGGCTGGATGGCGCGAGCGTGATGGGGCGTATATCAATCGTTGGCTGGCGCGCGGGTTCGCGGTGGTCGCCACCGATTACCAGGGCCTGGGAGGGCCAGGGCCGCATCCCTACACGTTCTGGCAGGCCGAGGGGCGCTCTGTCCTGGATGCGATTCGCGCTGCGCGTACCATCAGGCCAGGCCTGATTGCCAATCGCATGTTTTTGGCCGGGCAATCCCAGGGAGGAGGGGCGGCGTTGGGTGCGGCGATCCTGGCCGGTGGTTATGCGCCGGAGCTGCCTATCCGCGGCGCAGTAGTCACGGCCCCGAACAGCACATTTCCCCATGGTCCCATTGCGTTGCCGCCGCGCCAGTCCAATACGCTGTTCCTGGCATTGGCGTCCGGCGGCTTGCGCGAGGACGGGCCACGGGTAGAGGACATCCTGACGACCCAAGGCCTTGAACTGCTAAGTGTTGCCCGGGAGGGCTGCAGCCGCGACATTGCCCGCAAATCCAAAGCGTTGCAGATCGATTCGTTTGCCGAGCTTTTGACCATTTCCCCCGAGGCATTGATGGCGGTGCGCATCCCCTCGACCGACATGCCACAGGCATCGATTGGATTCCCGTTATTCATCGCCACCGGCCTGGCTGATCAAACGATCACGCCCGTGCGCCAATATGCGGTCGCCACGGCGTTGTGTGACGCTGGCAACCCGGTCACCTGGCGGACGTATGAAGGCCTGGGGCATGACGGGGTGCTGCATGGTTCATTGGACGATGCATTTGCCTTCGTCGAGGCCCAACTCGACGGACCGGGCCATGGCTCGAACTGTTCCACACTGCAAAGGCCCGGTCCGCCGGGTGAAAGGGATGCAGCAGCGTTGTTTAACGACGACTGAATTTCCCCTGTGGGAGCTTGCTCGCGATGGCGGTGGGTCAGTTTGCAGCGATGTTGGATGTGCTGACACCTTCGCGAGCAAGCCCGCTCCCACAATGGTCCTGAGCCGAATGCAAAGCTCAGGAACACTCAATATCCCCTGTGGGAGCGAGCCTGCTCGCGATGGCGGTGGGTCAGTTTGCAGCGATGTTGGATGTGCTGACGCCTCCGCGAGCAAACCCGCTCCCACAATGGTCCTGAGCTGAATGCAAAGCTCAGGAACACTCAATATCCCCTGTGGGAGCGGGCTTGCTCGCGAAAGCGGAGGGTCAGTTTGCAGTGATGTTGGATGTGCTGACGCCTTCGCGAGCAAGCCCGCTCCCACAATGGTCCTGAGCTGGATGCAAAGCTCAGGAACACTCAATATCCCCTGTGGGAGCGAGCCTGCTCGCGATGGCGGTGGGTCAGTTTGCAGCGATGTTGGATGTGCTGACGCCTTCGCGAGCAAGCCCGCACATGGTTCTGAGCTGAATGCAAAGCTCAGGAACACTCAATATCCCCTGTGGGAGCGGGCTTGCTCGCGATGGCGGAGGGTCAGTTTGCAGTGATGTTGGATGTGCTGACGCCTTCGCGAGCAAGCCCGCTCCCACAATGGTCCTGAGCTGCATGCAAAGCTAAGGAACACTCAATATCCCCTGTGGGAGCGAGCCTGCTCGCGATGGCGGAGGGTCAGTTTGCAGTGATGTTGGATGTGCTGACGCCTTCGCGAGCAAGCCCCACATGGTCCTGAGCCGAATGCAAAGCTCAGGAACACTCAATATCCCCTGTGGGAGCGAGCCTGCTCGCGATGGCGGAGGGTCAGTTTGCAGTGATGTTGGATGTGCTGACGCCTTCGCGAGCAAGCCCGCACAAAGGTCCTGAGCTGAATGCAAAGCTCAGGAACACTCAATATCCCCTGTGGGAGCGAGCCTGCTCGCGATGGCGGTGGGTCAGTTTGCAGTGATGTTGGATGTGCTGACGCCTCGCGAGCAAGCTCCCACATTAGATCCGGGTTACGACAGGGAAGGCTTTGCCGAGGCCGCTTGGTCTCAGGAAGCGTCCTGCTGATAGGTGCAACCCACATAAAGGTCGCTGTCCTTGTTTTCGGTGGAGACCACCCGCAGGGTCGCGCCGTTGTCGAGGTTGCGCTGGTAGTCCACGTAGCCGTCGCTATCCAGGGTCTTTTCCAGTTTCAGGGCGCTGGCGAGTTTCTCCGCATCGGCCTTCGGGTTGCTGCTCTTGGCTTGAAGAAAGAAGCTGAAGCGGTCGGTCATCACCAGGGTGGTCGACGACACGCCGTGCACCGTCAGCCGCTCTCCAAGAAAGGCATATCTTTTGGGCATCGGCAAAGCATGGCCGCTAAAGCCCCCTTTCTGGCCCCGCATAACCTCAACGATGGCGCAGCGCTGCCGTAACGTGCATCTGATTGCGCACGTTGAGGAGCGTCCTGATGAACCGTAGAACCTTTATGCTCGGTACCGCGGGCGTGGGCGCGTTGATGGCCGGGGCGGGGGCGCTGTTACGGCCGGGCGACCGGGGCGGTCCCTACAACGATTACTTCCGCGCGTTGAATCAGGAACTGAAGACCCATGGGCCGATGCGGCCCGTGATGCTGATTGACCTCGACCTGCTCGATCACAACATCAATGTGGTCATGCAATCGGTCAAGCGTGGTGGGAAACAGTTGCGCCTGGTGGAAAAATCCCTGCCGTCACCGGGGCTCTTGGCATACATCGCCAAACGCACCGATACCCGGCGACTGATGTCGTTTCACCAGCCGTTCCTCAACCACGATGCGCTGACTTTCCCGGAGTCTGACATCTTGCTCGGTAAACCGCTGCCGGTACGCTCGGCCGAGTTGTTCTATCAAACCCACAAAGGCACCTTCGACCCTGCCAGGCAACTGCAATGGCTGCTCGACACTCCGCAGCGGCTGATGGATTACCGGGCATTGGCCCAGGGCCTGGGCATTCGGATGCGAGTCAATATCGAGCTGGATGTCGGCCTGCACCGCGGCGGAGTGCCTGATCAAGCAGTGATCGGCGAGATGCTGACGCTGATCAGTGCCCATGCGCAGCATCTCGAATTTGCAGGCTTCATGGGGTACGACCCGTTTGTCGGCATGGGCGTGCCCCGGGTGCTCGGTTCGTCCCAGGCCTTGTTCGACCAGGTGATGGTCATTTACAACGGTCATGTGAAGTACGTGCGGGAACACTTCCCGGCGCTTTGGCACGATGGGCTCACGCTCAATACCGCCGGCAGCCCCAGCTACCGCATGCATGAACAGGAACGCTTGAGCAGCGAAGTCTCGGTGGGAACGGCGTTCCTCAAGCCGACCCACTACGACCTGCCATCCCTGGCCGAGCATGTGCCGGCGGCCTTTATCGCAACGCCCGTGTTGAAGAGCACTGGCGCCGTGAATTTCCCCGCCCTGGATGGCAAGTCTCGATTGTTCTCCTGGTGGGACCCGAATCAGCGCGGGACATTCTTCATCTACGGCGGCAACTGGATGGCCGAGTTCGAATCTCCCCCAGGGCTGCAAAGCAACGAACTCTACGGTCGCAGTTCCAATCAGGAAATGGTCAACGGCTCGCCGACGGTGGGGCTGAATGTCGAAGACCAGGTATTTTTAAGGCCAACCCAGACCGAATCCGTGCTGCTGCAATTTGGCGATTTGCTGGCCGTGCGCGGGGGGAAGATTGTCGAAACCTGGCCCGTGTATTGATCGTTGCCTGTGACGTGTTTGGCCGTGATCAAATCTTGCCTCGCAGCAGGAACAACACCAGCGCGACCAGGCAGGCCGTCGCCTGGATCCCACCCAACGTGGTCATCGGCGCGAAGCTCAAGACCGAGGCCAGCCAGGTGGCCAGCGCAGCCGCCCCCATGGAAAGAAACCCCAGCAGGGCCGAGGCCATCCCGGCCTCCTTGCCGAAAGGGCCCATGGCAATGGCCGTGCCCAGTGGATTGGCCAGGCCCATGCCCCAAAGGAACGTGACCATCGAAAGGGCATACCACCACAGCCCGGGCTCGGTCGGACCTATCAGAACCAGGCCGCCTCCAATCATCGCGCAGGTTATGCCCAGCAGCGTGACGATCCGGGCGCCAAGACGATGGGCCAGGCGCGGCGCCGCCATGCCGGCGGCGAACACCACAAAGACCGTCGAGGCGAAGTACAAACCGGTCTGCACCGACGTCAGGCCGAAGCCTTGCATCAGGATGGCGGGCGCCGCCGCGAACGAGGCGAACAGGCCGCTCAGGAGCAGGCCCATGGACAGGGCCGGGAGGATGAAGCGCTTATCCGCTGCCAGTCGGCAATAGGCGAGTACCACGCTCCTGGCTGAGTGGGGGGCGCGGCGATCGGCGGGATGGGTTTCCCCCAGGTCGCGCACGTAGAAAAACGCCAGTGCAACAGCGGCCAGTCCCACCAGAATGAAGATGGCACGCCAGCCGAGCGTGACGGCCAGGACACTGCCGGCCAGCGGCGAAAAGCCCGGTGCCGCGGCCGTGGCGATCATGGTCAGCGACAGGGCGCGGGCGAGTGTCTCGCCTTCGAACAGATCCCGGGCAATGGCCCGCGACAGTACCGAGGCTGCGCACACCCCCAGCGCTTGCACGACGCGTCCGGCGATTAGGACGTCGAGCGTGTTGGCAAAGCCGGCGATGACGGTGCCGACGACGAACACCGACAGCCCGCCCAGCACCAGCTTCTGGCGCCCGTAGCGGTCGGCCAATGGCCCGACCACCAGTTGGCCCAAGGCGAAGGTGATGAAGAAGCTGGACAGCGTCAGGCCGAGCTCGCGAGCGGTCACGCCCAGGTCTTCACCGATCGCCGCGAACGCCGGAAGGATGATGTTGGTGGAGAGCATGCTGATCGCCGCCAGGCCGGCGAGCAGCGCGACGATTCTGCCGGTCAACGGTTGGCTGGAGGTGTGTTGCGTGCCGGCAATCGCCAATGAAGTTCGGGCTTGCATACGTCATTTCCTGCGCATGTGATTGACGTGGACAAAACGCTGATGCCCAACGCGCCGACTTCAGTTCGCGAAGCCGCCGTCGAGTTGATATCCACATGATGATCGTAATATTTTGCCTAAATATGATGATCGTCATCTCAATCGTCAAGCTAAATATCGGGAATGCGCAGGTGGGACTGATGAGGGGCAGTGTGTCGCCCCTCGCCAGCTTCATGGCGATGTATCAAGTCGCAGGTTATTTGTAATGTTGCTCGAACACTGCCAACTGCTCAGGCTTGATCAACTGGAAGGGCACCCAGACGTCCGTTTCCACTGGCTCGCCCTTGATCATCTTGAGGGCCGCCTGGACCGCGCTGGTCGCCTGGGCCTTGGGGTCCTGGAATACCGAGGCGACCAACATCCCGCGCTTGATCGCCGCCAGGCCGTCCGGCAAGCCGTCGATGCCGACAATCGCAACCTCGCCCTTGGCTTTGCCGGCCTGCTGCAAGGCCATGGCGGCACCGATGGCCATCTCGTCGTTGTTGGCGACGATGGCATCGAAACGACTCCCGGCCAGTAACCAGTTGCTGGTCAGGTCCATCCCTTTGTTGCGCTGCCACTCGGCACTTTGCTGCTCGACGATCTTGATCCCGGGATAATCCTTGAGCACCTGTTTGACGCCTTCGGTGCGGTCGTGGGTAGCGTTTTGCGCCAGGTCGCCCATGATGATCGCCAGGTTGCCCTTGCCGCCGAGTTTTTCGGCCAGGTAGCGCATTTGCAGTTGTCCGGCCTCGATGTCATTGGAGGCCACGGTGACGACGCCTTTGGGCAAGGTGCGCTCGTCCGGGTGACGGTTGACGTAGACCAGCGGCATCTTCGCGTCGACCGCGGCGCGGGTGATGTTGGCGGTGGCGGAGGTGTCCACCGGCAGGACAATGACCGCGTCCACTTGCTGGTTGATGAATCCCTGGACCTGGTTGAGTTGGCGCACCACATCGCCCTGGGCGTCTTCGAACTGGATTTGCACGTTTTCCTTTTTCGCGGCCTCGTCCAGGCCGTTACGTACGTAGGTCATGAAGTTGTCGTCGACCCTGGCGATGCTGACGCCGATGCGATAGTCGGCGGCGGCCCATTGGCTGAACAGCAACAGCAGGGTGGCGAAAAGCAGTGTGCAACGACGCATGATGGTTATCCTTTTTGTTATGGGTTGAAACGTCACCAAGAACTGAAAATCTGCCGCACATGTTGAGTGCGTCGGGGCTTTATCCATCAAGCGTGAAGGCCTGCCTGAAACGCTCGAGCGCGACCTCGCTGTCACCGCTGGCCCAGCCTTCCAGGCCGACGACACCGCTGTATCCCATGCCGAACAAGGCCTTGGCAATTGCGGGGTAGTGGATTTCACCGGTGCCGGGCTCCCTGCGCCCCGGGACGTCGGCCACTTGGATTTCGCCGATGGCGCTGCCGGCGCGCTGGATCAGTTCGATCAGGTTTCCTTCGCCGATCTGGGCATGATAGAGGTCCAGGTTCATCTTCAAGTGCGGGCTGCCCACGGTCTCGATCAGCGCCAGGGTATCGTCAGCGCGGGCGAAAGGCGTGCCCGGGTGGTCGACCTCGGTGTTGAGGTTTTCCAGCAGGAACACCCGGCCCGCGTCTTCACCCAGGCGAGCGATTTTTTCCAGCGTCTTGCAAGCGCTCAACCACATGCGGCCGGTGGTCTGGGCCACGGGTTTGACCGGCAAGCCCTGATCACCCAGGCCGGTGCCGTGCAGGTTCAGGCTTGGGCAACCCAATTGAGCGGCGACGGCCAGGGATTCCTGGGCGCTGTCGAGCAACTGTCGGATATCGTCGGGATCGGTCAGGTTGCCCGACAGGTAGCCGGTCATGGAGGTGAAATCCGCGCCCGTCGCCACGAGGGCCTGGATGTCCTTGGTCGCCCAGTTCCATATCTCGACGCTGAAGCCCAGCGCGTGGATGCGTCTGACCCGTTCGGTAAAAGGCAGGTCGAGGAAGACCATTTCGGCGCTGATCGCCAGTTTGAATGGGATGAAACTCATGACAGCGCTCCTTGCACGCGCACCGTCTTGCCCTGTTGGAAGGACTCGATACAGGCGCGGGCAATGGCCAGTGCTGCCCGGGCATCTTCACCGCTGGCCAGCGGTTTTTCGCCGCTGCGCACACAACTGGTGAAGTGATTGAGTTCGGCCACGTAGGCATCACGCAGCAAGTCGGTGTCCATGCGCTGGGTGTCGGCCTGGACCCCATTGGCCAGGTACCGCAGCAAGTCGGAATCATTGACATTGCCCATGGTCAGCATGCCGGCGCTGCCGAACACTTCGCCGCGGACATCGTAGCCATACACGGCCTGGAAATTGGCCTCGGCGGTGGCGATGGCGCCATTGTCGAAGCGGATCGTGACCACTGCGGTGTCGAGAAAACCTTTGTCCTTGTAGGCGGGGGCGATCAGGGCATCGGCCATCACAAAGACCTCAACCGCCTCGGCGCCCGGATTCAGGTAGCGCAGGGTGTCGAAATCATGGATCAGGGTTTCGAGGAAGATCACCCATTGCGGCGACGCGGCCGGGTTGTTCAGGGCCGGGTCCCGGGTCAGCGAGCGCAGCAGTTGCGGCGTACCGATCCGGCCGGCCATCACATCCAGATGAGCGGTGCGAAAGCTCTTGGCAAAACGTCGGTTGAAGCCGACTTGTAGCGTCACTTGTGCATCGGCAGCGGCGGCGATGGCGCGGTCCGCTTCATCCAGGGTGATGGCCATCGGTTTTTCACAGAACACGCTTTTGCCGGCCCGGGCCGCGCTGATCACCAGTTCGGCATGGCTACGCGCCGGCGCGGCAATCAGCACCGCGTCGATGTCCGGGTCATCCAGCAACTGCTGTGGGGCGGTATAGATCTTCTGCACGTCCAGTTCTGCCGCCAGGCGTGCGGCTTGGCCGGGGGTAGGGTCGGCGATGGCGGCGAGGCACGCGCCAGGGATGTGCCGGGCGGCGGTCAGGCCGTGAAAACTGCCCATGCGGCCGGCACCGATGAGGCCCAGGCGGAGGGTCTTGGATGTGCTCATAAATATGACTCCCTTTATTGTTTTACGACTCGGCGGCAAGAATGTCCTCGTCTGTTCATGCAGGGAGCAAGTGCTGTGCCAATAGTTAACCTATTGATATTTAATGGTTTTTATTTGAATCAGTGTTCATGTCGATGACATGTCTATACTGACATGTCGAAAATATGAACATGTGGCCGACCAATGGATCAGCAACCCCTGGCATTGAGTGACGAAGACCGCGATTACCTCACCACGCTTGGCCCCGCGTCGTTGAACGACGGGCCGGGCACGGCGCTGGAGGAGGCCTGGCGAGCGTGCTGGCAAGGGCAGACCGAGCGCCCAGTCGGGATCCGCCGGGTGATCTGGGAATCCTGGTTGCGCAGTGTCAGTGCCGGCCTCGATCCGGAAGACGGCGCGTACCGTTTTGTCGCGCCCGCCGACCTGACCGCGACACTGGTTGCCAACCGGGAACTGATCGCTGCGGCGGCGCAAGTCATGCGCGGTTTGCTCGCCTATAACCCCCGGGGCCATATCAACCTGACCGATGCCGAAGGCACCACGTTGTACTTCTGTGGCCTGGACCTCACTCCCATTGGCAGTCGACTGCTGGAGTCGGTGCAGGGCACCAACTGCACCGGGTTGGCAATCGTCGAAGACCGCTTGGTGTATGTGCTGGCCGAGGAGAATTTCGGGCTTGGCCTGCGCCAGCGCCGCATGCATTGCGCCGCCGCGCCCATCCGCGATGCCCAGGGCCGGACCCTGGGCATGTTGACCTTGACGGCCGAGCCAGGCTGGTTTCACTTTCATACGCTGGGCACCGTCCAGGCCGCGGCCGAGGCTGTCTCCAGGCAGATGACCCTGCAGGCCTTGCTGGAAGAACAACAGACCGTGCTTGAGGTGCTCAACGAGGGCTTGGTGGTATTGGATGAGCGCGGCTGCATCAAGGCCCTCAACCATTACGCCCGACAGTTGTTTCGCGTCGGCCATGACCTGCTCGGGAGTCCGTTCCAGAGCCTGGGGCAGAGCGAATTGACCGATGCGGTCCTGCTCGGGGGCGGTGACGGGGTACGTGACTTGGACTGCACCTTTGAACTGCACGATCGCAGCCATCTGGCTTGCCTGGTGTCGGTCTGCCCGCTGGCGCAAGGCGGGCGGATCGTTTCGTTGCGCGAGAACCGACGCATCCGGGAAATCACCCGGCGGATCATCGGCACCCAGGCCAGCTACACCTTTGAAACCATCCTGGGCCGCTCGCAGGCGATCCAGGATGCAATGCACTTGGCGCGGATTGCCAGTCGCAGTGATTCGACCACGCTGATCCTCGGCGAGAGCGGCACGGGCAAGGAGCTGTTCGCCCAGGCCATCCATAACGCCAGCGATCGTCGTGGCGGGCCTTTCGTGGCGGTCAATTGCGGCGCGATTCCGCGAGACCTGGTGCAGAGCGAGCTGTTCGGTCATGTCGAAGGCGCTTTCACCGGGTCGGCTCGCGGTGGGTCGGCCGGCAAGTTCGAACTGGCCGATGGTGGGACGATCTTCCTCGACGAAATCGGTGACATGTCCTTCGATGCGCAGGTCAGCCTGCTGCGTGTCCTGCAGGAGGGTGAGGTGACACGGGTGGGTGCGAAAAAATCGCTGCGGGTCAACGTGCGCATCATCGCCGCCACCCACCGCAACCTGAGCCAGGCGGTGGCCGAGGGGGCTTTTCGCGAGGATCTTTACTACCGGCTCAACGTGCTGAACCTGACGGTGCCGCCATTGCGGATGCGTCGCGAGGATGTGCCGTTGCTGGCGCGGCATTTTCTCGCGCGTTGTGCCCGGTCGCTGCGCAAGACGATGCAGGACGTTTCGCCAGCGGCGCTGGATTTGCTGGGCGCCTATCACTGGCCGGGCAATGTCCGTGAGCTGGAAAACGTCATTGAACGGGCGACGAACCTGGCAATGACCGAACTGATCCAGCCGAGTGACCTTGCGCTGGAAATCAGGCAGCGAGGGCGGCCCTCGATCTGGGCAAGTGTGCCAGAGTCGCGGACGGCTCCGGACCTGGGCAGCCATGAAATGAACGCAATCATCGCCGCCCTCAAGGAGACGCGCGGAAACATCCGCTTGGCAGCCCAACGGTTGAACGTGTCGCGTGGTGGCTTGTACAACAAGATGAATCGATTCGGACTCAAGATCGAAACGTTCCGTTCGGGGCTGGATTGACCGGTCATGACCGAGCGAATACCGATTTGAACGGACGGGAAACGGGTGGGGTCTACGCTGTTCAACGGTCGTGACGGGAACCTAGCTGATGCCTCCAATGAGTATCCAGCCTTTGCTCGAAGAATTGCTTCTGGCCCGCGGCCCCGGCGGGCAGGAAGATGAAGTCCGGGAAATATGCCTCAGGGAACTGGGCAAGCACTGTGATGAGGTCGTTGTCGACGAGGCCGGCAACATCCGGGGACTGATCAAGGCGTCGGATGAGTTTTCGAAAGCACAGCCCATCAGGGTCATGGCGCACCTCGATGAAATTGCCATGATCGTGAAGAAAACAAGGCCCGACGGTAACTTGGAAGTCGTGGCGCTGGGCGGTGCCCAGCCCATCTGTTTTGGCGTTTGTCCGGTCGACATACTCGGCGATAACCAATGCCTGCCCGGCGTACTGTCTTATGGTTCCATGCATAACACCGGTGGTTCCGCCCAGGGGCGGGATGTGCTGTCAGGGGCGGTGCAGTGGAGCGACGTCCATGTCATCACCCGCTGTTCCCAGGAGGAGCTGACCGCCGCCGGTATCCGGCCCGGCGTGCGCGTGGTGCTCAGTCGGCACTGGCGCCGGCCGTTCCAGGTGAAGGACACGGTCGCCGCCCACTTCCTCGATGACCGGGCGCCCTTGGCGGCCGTGATCACCACCGCGCAGCAGCTGAAAAACAAAAGGCACGCGCTCAAGCAAGACGTCTGGTTCGTCTGCACGACACTTGAGGAAGAGTCCAACGCCGGTGCGCTTTATGCCGCTGCCCGCGTGCCGGGCGACACCACCATCGCGGTCGAGGTGGGCCCGGTACTGGAGGAGTACGGAACGGTGTTATCGGCAGACCCGATTATCAACACCGGGGACCAAAAGGGTTATTACACCCGCTCTGTCGTGGATGCCCTGGTCAAGGCTGCACAGCGCTCGGGCTATCACCCACAAGTTGCGCTCCTGGTCGATTTCGCCTCCGATGCGAGTGCGATCATGAGTGCGGGCGTGGCCGCGCGAGCGGGGTGCATCGCTATTCCAACGGAAAATACCCATGGCTTTGAAATGGTCCTCCATGAAGGCATCGTTGCGTGCGCGGCAACACTCACCGAATACCTGATCCATCCCACGGCGTGAAGACGCGCGCCTGGCCGGCCATACCTACTTCGAACTGGCCGGTCGCAGCCTGCCGCGGCCCTTGCCGGACAGCCCCGAGCCGGCCCTGCTGACCCAGCGTCGGCTGCTTGGCGACCATTACCTCAACGGCGCTGCGTTGGCCGACGGGCAAGGTATTGGTTTGGCCGGGTGAAGGTCATGTTCGGCAGCGGAGGCAATGCTGTTCGCTTGAGGCTTGAAGCTTGAGGCTTGAGGCTTGAGGCTTAAGGTACGAGCCATTGTGGCGAGGGAGCTTGCTCCCGCTGGGCTGCGCAGCAGCCCCGATGCGGCCATCAAGGATGCCAGATTGATCGGGCCAGTTAATAACTGTTACCTATGTGCTTGAACTGATTTGTAACCCATGTGGGTGAGTCATACCCCAACCAGCACAATGCGCTCCACCGATCTTGCTATCTTGAGCTCGAAACCGCCTGCCGCGCTTCGGTACTCACGACCAGCCAGATACCGACCCCGGACACCGCCATCCCCACCGCCATCTGCCAGGAAAGTGGTTCGTTGAACATCGCCCAGGCCCAGAGCATGGTAATGGGCGGGCTCAGGTACAGGACGCTGGCGACGCGGGTGGCGGTCGTGCGGCGCAGGCACAGCCAGTAGAGCCCGTAGCCGCCCATTGTCGAAATGCCCGCTGTCCACAGGACGCTCAGTGCAAAGCCGGTGCTGGGTAGCGGGGCCAGGCTGCCATGGACGCCTTCCACCAGGGCGAAGGCCAGGCCCGACACGCAACACTGCAGCCACAGGTTGGGCAGCAGGCCCAGCGATTGTTCGGCGGGCAGGTATTTCTGCCACAGGGTCGCGACGGCGAGCGAGAGCATGCCAAGCAGCGGCAGGCCATAGGCCCACAAGGGGGCGTTGCCCCACGCCAATGCGCCCTGGGTCACCAGCATGACGCCGACCAGGCCGATCAATAGCCCCGCCCAGACCTGCCAGGCCAGCCGTTGCCGGAGTACGCCGGCGGCCAGCAGCGCCAGGCCCAGCGGCAGCAGGTCGGCGACCAGCGCGGCCAGGCCCGCCGGTACACCCAAGGCAATGCCTTGGGTGATGCCGCTCAGGTAGCCCGCCATCGCCAAGAGGCCGATGCCGGCGTTTTTCAACAGCGTGACAGGCGAGGTTCGGCATAGCTGCCTGGCGACGAAGGGCAGCAGCACGAGCGTCACCACGACGCATCGCCAGAACACCACCAGCAATGCCGGCGCGTAGTCGATGGAAAAGCGCGCGCCAATAAAGCCGGAGCTCCACGACACCAGCAAAGCCGCTTCGAGCAGGGGCAATGGAATCAGCCAATGCCAGGCGGGCCGGGGCTGGGACGTGCAGGTCATCGCTTTATTCGGGTTCATGACCACAGGCTACGGAACCCGGCTAATCTAATAAATCAAAATGAATTGCATCAGTCATTTACGAAGATTGAATCATGACGGCCATACTCGATATCGATTTGATACGTACTTTTCATGCGGTGGCGCGGATCGGGAAATTCAGTGGGGCGGCGGAACAACTGCACAAAAGCCCGGCGGCGGTCAGCGTGCATATCCAGCGGTTGGAAGCGGTGGCGGGTGGGCGGTTGCTCAACCGCGACAACCAATCGGTATCCCTCACCACGTTGGGCAAGCGTTTGCTGGTGGCGACGACTGAGTTGCTCAATACCCATGACCGGGTGCTGGCCGACCTGCACGGCACCCGTCTGGCGGGACGCATCACCTTGGGGGTGCCGGATGAATATGCAGATCATGTCATCCGCGACATCCTCCCAACTTTCGCCGCTGCGTGGCCCAACGTGGTACTGGAACTCAAAACCGCGCCAAGCTATGCGCTACGGGACCTGGTGCAGCGCGGCAAGCTCCAGGCAGCGGTCGTTACCCAACCGAAGGGCCAAGCGGACGCAGAAACGCAAGTGCTGGTGTCCACCACGCCGGTCTGGGTCGGGCCAATCCACGGGACGGCGGCCTCGCTGGAGCCGTTGCCGCTGGCGGTGCACGCGGCGCAATGCCCCTATCGGCAAGCGATGATGGAAGCCCTCAGGCACAGCGGGCGCAGGACGCGCATCGTCCTGGAGAGCCCCTCCAACCAGGCCGTCAAGGCCTGTGTGGAGGCCGGGTTGGCGATCAGCCTGATCGACCGTGCTCGGGTGACGGATGCGATGCGGATCCTTGAAGGCCTGCCGGTGATCGAGGAGCATGAGGTGGTGTTCGTGCGCGCCCTGGCGTCACAGGGCGATGAGGCCGTGAGCCTGCTTGCCCGTGCCATGCAGCAGTATTTCCGCCTGTAGAACCGGTCTTGGGACTGCTGCGCAGTCCAGCGGGAGCGAGCTCCCTCGCCACGGGGTTGCGCCCGTATTCAAAAATGAAGTCGTACGCAGCTTTTGTGGCGAGGGAGCTTGCTCCCGCTGGGTTGCGCAGCAACCCCAATGACCGGCTCAAGCCGACAACGGCGGGGTCCGAGGCGGAACCAGGCGCTTGGAGCCGATCGACTCGAACGCCGATGCCAGTCGCAACAGCTTCGAATCATCATAAGCGCGCCCGGCAAATGTCAGCCCGACGGGCATGCCGATGTCCGCCATGACGCCCATTGGCACGGTGACCGTGGGCACGCCCAGGTGACGAATGGCGAGGTTGCCGTTGGCGACCCAGACCCCATTGCTCCAAGCGATATCGGCTGATGCCGGGTTGATATCCGCATCCGCCGGCCCGACGTCGGCGACAGTCGGGAAGATCACCGCGTCCAGGCCCAGCCGTTCCATCCAGTCTTCCAGGTCGATCCGGCGTGTTTCTTCGAGCCCCCGCAACCCGTCGGGCAGTGTTGGAATCTGATCCCAGGGCGTGATGCCGCGCTGGGCCATCTTCACGTACTCATCCATGCCGGCGGCCAGATCGTCCTCGCGGTTGGGCAGGGTGCCCGGGTCGTGGGGAAATATCTTCGGTCCGTCGACGTCGGCCAGGCGATTCAACTGTGGATCACCGTTGGCTTGCAGGAAATCATCGAATGCCCAGGCCGACAGATCCCACAATTCATGGTGCAGGAACTCCTTGGAAACCAGGCCGCGGGTGAACACCGTCGGCGCGCCGGGACGATCGCCCTCGCAATTGGACACCAGCGGGAAATCCACCTCGACCACTTTGGCGCCATAGGCCTCCAGGGCCTTGCGGGCTCGCTCCCAAAGGTCGATCACCGAGGCGCGGGTGACGATTCGCTGCCCCGTCGGGCCACCAATGCCGGGGGCCTCGGCCGTGCCGGCTTCAGGGTCGGCATTGATGTACATCCGTGGCACGCCGAACCGAACGCCGGCCAGCGCTCCCGGCTTGCTGGCAAGGCTCGGGTACGAGGCGGGACGAACCGAGTCGACGCTCGGAATCGGCACCCAGGGCTGCAGGCGCCACAGGTCGCCACGGGTGTCCGGGTCTTCGGCGACCACCACGTCCAGCACTTCGAGCAGGTCGGCCATGGTCCTGGCGAAGGGCACGACGACGTCCATGGTCGGCGTCAATGGCCAGTTGCCCCGCACCGAAATCACCCCCCGCGACGGCGTGTAGGCGCACAAACCGTTGTTCGACGCCGGGCCGCGTCCGCTCGACCAGGTTTCTTCAGCCAGGCCGAACGCAGCGAAGCTGGCGGCAGTTGCCGTGCCCGCACCGTTCGAGGAACCGGAGGCAAAGGGCGCGGTGAGGTAGTCACCGTTGTACGGGCTTTCCGCCCGGCCATACACCCCGCGCTGCATGCCGCCGTTGGCCATGGGCGGCATGTTGGTCTTGCCCAAGCAGATGGCCCCGGCGCCGCGCAGCCGTTCGATGGTGAACGCATCGCGATAGGCCACAAGGTCCTTGAACGCCGGGCTTCCGGACGCTGCGGTGAGGCCCTTGACCAGATAACTGTCCTTGGCCGTATAGGGAATGCCATCGAGTGGACCGAGTGTGTGGCCGTTGGCCCGACGGGCATCGGAAGCCTGCGCTTCCTTCAGCGCATCCGGGTTGCGCACCACCACCGCGTTGAGGGCGGTGGGCGTGTCGGGGCCGTCGTAGGCATCAATCCTGGCGAGGTAGGCCTGGACAAGCGCTACCGCCGTGGTCTGGCCCGATTCCAGCGCGGCGCGCAGTTGGGCAATGGAAACTTCGGTGATGTCGATCATGCAGTTACCGCCGCGGTAGAAGGATGACGGGGTGTGCGGGTCCATTGACGTTGGGGCCTGGCACTTTAGGTCATCTAAAGGTGGATATTTATCGGGTTTTGCTTACTGTACTACGGAAGATCGAACAAGGGCAGTCCAGGTTTGACGGGATTTTTCTCGGGCATTCCAATATTTCCCACCTTCAGACCTCGTTAAGAAACGGCTTAGGCAGGCTCAAGACCCACCATTCCCAAGTCGCTGGCACCGGCGATGCGGTCACGCCCGACGATTGGTGTGGCGACGCAGGTAGTGTGGCTCACTCAGCCGTTGCCGGGCATCCCGTGCTGAGTATCCTGACAGGGTGACTGTGCGTGCGACGTGTCTGTTCTTGCAAGGAGACCTGAATATGAATCCCCTGTCTTTTGCATCGCCGCCTTATGCCGATCGAGCGGCGGCCGGCCAACGCTTGATAGAACCCTTGGCCCAATACCGTGGACGGGACGATGTGATTATCCTGGCGCTGCCCCGGGGCGGGGTGCCCGTCGCCTGGGAGGTGGCCGACGCCTTGGGGCTGCCCCTCGATCTGATGCTGGTGCGCAAGCTCGGCGTGCCGTCCCATCCGGAAGTGGCGATGGGGGCGATTGCCAGCGGCGCCATCCAGATTCGCAACGACGATGCGTTGCGTGCCCATCACGTCGACCAGGCTGCCTTCGATGCGGTGCTCCAGCGGGAAAGCCAGGAGCTGGCGCGCCGTGAAACGCTTTATCGCGGCAGCCGCCCGCTGGTAGACCTGAAAAACCAGGTGGTCCTGCTTGTCGATGATGGCCTGGCCACCGGTGCGTCAATGATGGCGGCGGTCCATGCGGTACGCCTGCAAAACCCTCTTGCCATCGTGGTTGCCGTTCCAGTGGCGCCGGTCGAAACCGCCGAAGCCTTGCGCAGTGAGGTCGATGAGTTTGTGTGTCCGTTGATGCCCGAGTGGATGCGCTCGGTCGGCGATTGGTACGAAGACTTCAGCCAGACCCCAGACGAAACAGTGGTCGCGCTATTGGACAGGGCCTGGAGCAGGCCTCGTTCATAACCGCTGCGCGAGCCTGTCGGTTATCGCCAGGGCTGACGTACGGCACAGGCGCCGCTGTCCTTGAAGAGTTTCCTGAACTCGCGCGCTCAATAGCGATCTAGAGTCCATTGAGACCCTGAGCGTTGCAGCCAGGGGGGTTGAGGATGACTGATGTCGAATATTGAAGAGCTCCCCTTGGAAGCCTGTACGCCAAGCGAATACGAAAGCTTGATCGCGATGGGGACAAGCGCGCTCGATGCCATTCCCGGTGCGGTGTACCTCTGCGATCGCCAGGGGTGGCTCGTCCGATATAACAGCGAGGCGGCCGAGCTGTGGGGAAGGGCGCCGACGCTTGGAGAGAACGGCGACCGCTTCTGCGGCGCCCATCGATTGTTCCTGACCGACGGAACGCCGCTGGCATTCGAGCACAGTCCGACGGCCTCGGCGCTCGATACCGGCATTGCGCCGCGCAACCAGGAAGTGATTATCCAGCGCCCGGATGGTTCGCGGTTCGTGGCGCTGATGAACATCCGCGCCCTCAGGGATCGGCGGGGTGTCATCCAAGGGGTGATCAACTGCTTCCAGGACGTTTCGGCGCACCATGCCGTGGCCGAGGAGCTCAGGCGCAAGAGCGCCGACCTGGAAGACTTCTTCGAAAACAGTGCGGTGGGCCTGCATATCGTCAGTGGCGAGGGCATCATCCTGCGCGCCAATAAGGCGGAGCTGGCACTGCTGGGTTATTCGGCGCAAGAATACATCGGTCGGCACATCACCGAATTCCATGTCGACGAGCCGGTTATTGACGACATTCTCACCAAGCTGGGCAGTGGCGCTCGCCTGGAAAGCTATCCGGCACGCCTGAGGGCCAAGGACGGCTCGATCAAGCATGTCACGATCACCTCGAACGGACGGTTCGAGAACGGAAAACTCTTCAACACCCGCTGCTTCACCCTCGACAGGAGCTGCGTCCATGCCGCCGAGGCGGCGCGTCAGGACAGTGATAACCGGCTCTCGGCGACTTACGAAGCGGCAACCATCGGGATTGCCGAGGCCGGCATCGACGGGCGCTTGCTCCGGGTGAACGACGCCCTGTGCAACATGCTGGGCCGCTCGCGGGAAGAACTGCTGTCGATGACCTTCCTGGACTACACCCACCCGGACTGCATTGCGCAGGATGCCGGGTTGTACGCCCGTCAGGTGGCCGGTGAACTGGATAACTATGTGCTGCGCAAGCGCGCCCTGAAGCCCGATGGCGAGGTGGTCTACCTCGACATCCACAGCTCGTCGGTGAGGGACGCTAACGGGACGTTTCGGTATGGCGTGCGGGTGCAGCAGGACGTCACGCTGGCGCGGCGGATGGAAAACCAGATCCGCGAAAGCGAACGGCACATGCGCAATCTCCTTGAAGCGTTGCCGGCCGCGGTGTACACCACCGACGCCGAGGGGCGTATCACGTTCTTCAATCGCGCCGCTGTCGAACTGTCGGGGCGCACGCCGCAATTGGACGAGATGTGGTGTGTGACCTGGAAGCTGTTCAATACCGACGGAACCGCGCTGCCCCACGATCAATGCCCGATGGCGGTGGCGCTGAAGGAAAACCGGCCGATACGTGGCGTCGAGGCGATTGCGGAGCGGCCGGATGGCAGCCGTGTACCGTTCACGCCGTTTCCCACGCCTTTGCATGACGCCGATGGAAACCTGGTGGGCGCCATCAACATGCTGGTGGACATTTCCGAGCGAAAGCAGGCGGAAAACCGGCAGAAGACATTGATTGATGAGCTCAATCACCGGGTCAAGAACACCCTGGCCACGGTGCAATCCCTGGCGGCCCAGACCGCGCGCAATGCCGAGGATGCGAAGGACGGCTACCGGCGTTTCGAGGCAAGGCTGTTGGCCTTGTCGCGAGCACACGATCTCTTGACCAAACGGCATTGGGGCCAGACGCCGCTCAGCACCCTGGCCCATGAGGTGCTGATGCCGGTCTTCGGGCATGAGCCTGGCCGTGTGATGATCGAGGGGGCTGCTGTGGACGTCGGCACCCGGGTGGCGCTCAACCTCACGATGACCCTCAATGAATTGGCGATCAACGCGCTTAAATACGGGGCCATGTCGGTCGAGACGGGCACGCTCGCCGTCACCTGGCATCTGCAAGCCCAAGCGGACGGAACACTGCTGACCCTTGACTGGCAGGAGCGAGGAGGCCCACCGGTAGCCCCGCCGGAACGGGAAGGGCTGGGTTCGCGCCTGATGAAGCGCTGCATCGAGCGCGACTTGGGTGGTACGTTTGATCTCACCTACGCCCCACTGGGCATTGGCTGTCGCTTTTCGTTCTTGATAGGGGCGACCGGGGCATGACCCCGTTGGCTGGAACCAGGGTGCTGGTCGTCGAGGACGAAGGCGCCATTGCCCTGTTGATCGAGGAGATGCTGGAGGAATTCGGATGCGAGGTCGTGGCGTCCGTCGCCCGGCTCGCTAAGGCCTGTGAAATCGCCCGCTCGGTGCAGGTTGACCTGGCGATCCTGGACGTCAACCTGGCAGGCGAACGCGTGTTCCCGGTGGCCGATATTCTTCGCAATCGGCAGATTCCCTTTCTGTTCAGCACCGGCTACGGCGCGAGCGGGCTGCCAGCCGAATACGCCGGGTGTCCGGTGTTGCACAAGCCGTTTTCGCAAAGCGAGTTACAGCAAAAAATGGCCGTAACGCTGAAGGAGGCCCGCGCAGGCGGCCTTGCATCCAGCACTGATGCCAACTGATCCAGCGCTATCGCGAGCAGGCTCGCTCCCACAATGGCCGGCGGTGGACTGTGACTGAGTGGCCGCCACAAATCCCCTGTGGGAGCGGGCTTGCTCGCGAAAGCGGTAGTTCAGCCAACCACGATATCGACAGGTACGCCACCTTCGCGAGCAAGCCCGCTCCCACAGAGATTTGGGCCAGGCACGACCTTTGCGGATCGCTCGAAAAACTGTGGGAGCGAGCCTGCTCGCGATGACGTTGGCACAGGCAATTCATCGCTGACTGACCCGCCGCCATCGCCAGCAAGCCCAACCCTTGGCTTTCAAGCAGGCTTCTACAAGAGAGACGTTGTCTTCGGACTGTGCTAAATCTCTTACCGGCAACCCACCGCCCTAACCCCATTCAAGGAGTGAACATGAGTCTCCACGGTCATTACGATCCAAAGAACATCTTTGCGCTGATCCTTCGCGGCGATGCGCCGTGCTACAAAATCTACGAAGACGCCGATGTGCTGGCCTTCCTGGATCTCTTTCCGCAATCGCGCGGCCATGTCCTGGTCATCCCCAAAAATTCCCAGGCGCGCAACATCCTCGAAGTCGAGCCCACAGTCCTGGGCGCAATGATGTCGGCCGTGCAGCGCCTGACGCGGATCATCGTGGACGAGTTGCAGCCGGACGGGGTCCAGATCGCACAGTTCAACGGCGCGGTGGCCGGGCAGACGGTCTACCACATTCACATGCACATCATTCCTCGCTGGGAAGGTGAGGAAGCAGGTGCGCATGGCCGGGGCAAGGCCGATCCCGAGGAACTGGAAAAACTCCAGGCTCGCTTGGTCGCGCGGATCCGCTCAGAGGCCTGACGCCGGGCAAAACCACTTCGCACGCGCTGCCGAATTGGAAGATTGATTTAGGGGCTGCGCAGCGCTAATCGGTGGCAGTTCGGGCAGGCGTGTGGCGATATATTCAGCATCGATGCATGCAGGCCCACCGCCATCGCGAGCAGGCTCGCTCCCACAGGGGATGTCGGGTTGATGGAAAAATTGCGGCTGTCCCGGGTGCAAGTGTGGGAGCGAGCCTGCTCGCGATGGGGGCAATACATTCAACAACAATGCACACAGACCCACCGCTTTCGCGAGCAAGGTTGTGCACCCCAGCACAAACCCCACCAACAATTCCCTACCCAATCCCTTGGCAACCGCTACCATTGCACGCTGACCTCCCGACACCCCGGACTCCACCTCCATGAAATTGCGCCTGCTGACCGCTGCCTTGTTTTTCACTGGCACCCTGGTTCAAGCCGCTGAATCGAAACCCGCTCCCAAAGCCCTGGAAGAACAGATTGGCCGCCTGGTCGCCCTCATCAAGGACAGCTACGCCACCGGCTACCCCGAAGCGACACTGGTGCAGACCCTGGACACCGGCGAGGACAGCCAGGTCACCCTCGCAGTCTTCACCATTGAAGGTTTCGGCATGGGCAACAACTACAGCCAATACCTGGCGGCCTTCACGCCCGAAGAGAACGAGGAGGGTGTGCCGCATTACAGCCTGTTGGACGTGATGCGCATCGGTGGCGACAGTTGGCGGGCCATCGACCAACTCGATGCCAAGTTGGTCAGCGACCCGACCGGTGAGCAGACCTTGATCGACATCCCCGTGATGGAGAATACCGATGAGGATGCGCCGAATTTTCCAAGTCGGGCTGCGGTGATTCACCTGTCCCTGGACGGGTCGCAGGCAGTGCGGTTGGTCGAGATCAAGTAAGCGGAATGTCCGATCGGATTGATGCGATCGCGATAGGCGTTGTGATCTCTCTGGAAAGGGCGTTAGAGCTGGATAAACGTTGCAACCTGTTTCGGTGGTGGAGCGGTTAAACGAGTTTGTAGGAATTGACGGAGCGAATATTGCCCATTGACTTGCAGGACATTTCCTAGAAAATTCCAGTCCCTTGCGCCTGCTGAATTCGGTGCCTAGTCTTTGCTCACCGCTACCAATTAGCGGTCGGGTTTAGCAGCTCGGAATCACGTTAGGCGCACGGCAACTGCCTTCAGTGCGGGCATTTTTTATTGCTCGAATTCTTATGGCGGCTGTGTGCAGGGCATCCTCGGGTGCGCCGGTTTCCTAACGTACCGGTCTGCTAACCTGCGCACGGCTGCCACCCACTCGTTTAGCAGCGAACGTGGCGGCTCCATTTACGTTAGGAGCATTCCATGGACAAACTCATCCCAGACCCACCCGTTCCACCGCTGCACCTGGACATCGCGGCCGACGCCAACGCCGAACGTGTCATCGATTCCTATCTGAACCCCAAATCCGCCCAGCCTGACAAGAAGCCACCTCCGGACCAGCTATTCACCGTCGTGGAGGACGTCGATGTTGAAAGCCTGTTGGCCAACCTCAGCGAAACGTTAGCCTCCGCCAACGCCATGGCCAGCGATTTGGCGTTCGATCTGGAGGATTCTCGACGGCATGTTGCACTAGGGCTGCAACAGTTGATTGAACTAGGTCTGCTATTGGCAAACCGGGCGCTGGATATCATCGACCCTAGGTAAGCGTTCGGTGGAATAGATTCCATTTTTTCCCAAGATGGATCGGGTCGGAAGCGAAGGGCAGCTTCCGACCCAAAGCGGACATTGCCTGTAGCTGAAGTTGACCGACCATGAAATCCGTATTGCAGCATGGAACTGACGTGTGGCAGCGCGGCCATTCTGTAAGCGCTATCGCACCTAACCGGAAGAAGCTCATGATCATGGCGATACCGAAGATCGAACTTAAGGAACTGTCGGTGAAAGCGGAAGCAGACGGTTTAACGCTGAGTGATCTTGTCCCATTTGCGAAAGGTTCGCCGTTGCATCGCATGATGTGCTGAACGAGCTGTCCGTCGCGGTTGCGGAAGGCTATCTACAAGGATCTCTGCTCTATGATTTTTGCAACGGCGTTATGAACGGGGGTCATAAATGCTGTGGTTGAAGTAGGTATGACTAACGACATGCCTCAGCCCGCTTTCTCGCTTTACCAGGCATTCGATCAAGGTGAATGGTTCCGCAGTAACGACCCACCGGAAACTGACCCCAGTGAGAAATACACGAAGCCGGTGGTCGAGGAAATAATGCGTACCCTTAGAGACTAGCTTTCACTGATCGAGAGGTTTTCGCTTTTCGGCTGCAAGGTAGTGGATCGAACGATGCTTTTGGTCGATTGCTGTCTATTGGGACGGGCAAAAACCCAAAGCGGATATTGGCAAGTGGTGAGCGTTGGCCGGCACTGGCTCGGTTCCTAGTGGAGACACATTCAGCGCATCCAAGCACGAAGAGCTTCGAACTCGGTTGGGTTCGGATGGCGTAGTCGGGCGGCTAACGATTCCTCTTCTTCTTGGGAGATGAAGGCTTTGACAATTCTCGAGATGCCTCGAGGGCCAGCCTGGTAATTCATGGCGACACACTGTCGACTAAACAGGGCCTCAAGAAGCGCATAGTCTGCGGGTAGTAAAGCCGTTTCGATCAATGCCACTTCACTTTTCAGTGCAATACTGAAGTCCGTTTGAGGCGGTATCCAAGATAAGTCCGTAGCGACGCGCACGTATTCCCTTGTCACGAACGACGAGATATCTGCATGGGCAAGTGGAGATGGCTGAGCAAAATGAAGTACCTGAGCGATCCCCGAAGTCCCGTTTTCCAATCGAACCAGGCAGTAGGGCTCACCGCCGCCTGTAGCCGCAAAGGGAAGAAAGGTTCGACCTTGCTGGTCATCAGGGTTAAGCCACTCATTGATTTCTCGTTCTGCTTCTTCGGCATCGAGCCAGTGAAAATCTACAAGGCTACTCAGTGCAGCCTTTGAAGGGGGTGCATGCGCTATTCCCATGAGTGCTGCGAGGCGTTCTGGAAATTCAATGTCAATTCTGTGTGCAAGATCTTGAAAGGCTTCGACGACTGCAACAGCTTGTCCATAATTCAAAGTAGGAGAATCTCCATATCTGATAGCAGCGCAATCGAAGTCTGGATTTTAAAGCAACGCCCTCGATTTCCAGCCTTGACCTGCTGTTCATGTGAACCGCTATTGTCGGGCGCTCACAGGATCCTACAAAGCTACAACTAGGGGCGCAAGCACCTTAAATCCACTGACCGCTTTTGGCCGAAAGCTCCCGGATCAGGGGTTGACCAGCTCCATGACGTGGGTGGCATGGGCGTCTTCTGTTCGCATGAAGCCGCAGCGCAGGTAAAACGCATCGCCTGCAGAAGTATCGGTAGAAAGACGCACCTTCTGAAAGTGAAGAGCGGCGTGTGCAACCAACGCCTTTACCAGCCCGTGACCGACATGTTGATTTCTTGCCGCAGGCGCCACGTACACTCGCCGTAGCCTTGCGGTATTGGTCTGATTAAAAGGATCAACTGATAGCCCTCCGATTCCTATCAATTGCTGGTTCGAATACGCTGCCATGAGACATTCACCGGGCGCGTTGAAGCGATTCTTTCCTGAATGCCATTCCGAAATCAGGCGCGTCAGAAATCTGAACCCTTCCGCAATTGCCTCTTTCTCCAAAGTAAGAACTTCCGCCGGCAGATGAGTGATGTGTTGAATTTCGATTGGTTTCATTCATCGTCCCTGATTAGGTGTGAATCCTTTTTGGCTGATCGAGGGCGCGTTGGGCGCGTGCTGTGAGCGATGCGAGTGGCAGATACAGACCGATTCTGGTGAAAAAGTCGGGTTGCCCAAAACGCTCGAATATTGATGGGGGAAAACACCTCTTTTGCACGCTGCTACGTGAAATCCGAGTCCTGAACCTTCTGCGCAAAACACAGATTTCAATCTCAGGCGCGTACTTTTCCGCCGAAAAACTGAAGCCGACTTTTTCAGCAGAATCGGCCGAAAGCTGCCCGTTGTGAAGGACAGCTGACGACCCAAAGCACCCACTTGCAGATCACCCCAGGCCATTCACCCTCATACCTGATCCATCGCCTCGCTCACCCACCGATCCTCACCCAGAAACCCACCACTCTGATGGTGCCACAGCCGCGCATAAATACCGTTCTTGGCGAGCAATTCAGCGTGGGTGCCCTGTTCGATGATGCGCCCATCATCCATGACAATCAGTCGATCCATCGCCGCAATCGTCGACAGCCGATGAGCAATGGCGATGACCGTTTTACCCTGCATCATTTCATCGAGGCTTTCCTGGATGGCCACTTCGACTTCCGAATCCAGCGCGCTGGTCGCCTCGTCAAGGAGCAGGATCGGCGCGTTCTTGAGCATCACTCGGGCAATCGCGATGCGCTGGCGCTGGCCGCCCGACAGCTTGATGCCGCGCTCGCCCACCAAGGTGTCGTAGCCGGAGTGACCTTGGCGGTCGCTCAGTTGGCTGATGAACTCATCGGCCTGGGCATTGGCCGCGGCACGGCGGATTTGTGCGTCAGTTGCATCGGGTCGGCCGTAGGCGATGTTGTCGCGAATGGAGCGGTGCAGCAGGGAGGTATCCTGAGTGACCATGCCGATGGCGCTGCGTAGGCTGTCTTGCGTCACGCGGGATATGTCTTGCCCGTCGATACGGATCTGCCCGCTGTCGACATCATAAAAGCGCAGCAGCAAGTTGATGAGCGTGGATTTGCCGGCGCCGGAGCGGCCCACCAGGCCGATTTTCTCGCCCGGGCGGATGTCCAGGCTCAGGCCATCGAGCACCTGGCGTTCACCGTTGTAGTTGAAGCTCACGTTGTCGAAGGTGACCGCGCCGCCGGAGGTCACCAGTACCCCCGCGTCCGGCGCGTCCTGCACCTTGGGGCCGCGGGTCAGGGTTGCCATGCCATCCTGCACGGTGCCGATGCTCTCGAACAGCGAGGTCATTTGCCACATGATCCAGTGCGACATGCCATTGATGCGCAATGCCATGGCGGTGATCGCCGCCACCGCACCGGCGCCGACGTCGCCCTGGTGCCACAGCCAAAGCGCATAGCCGCCTGCGGCCATGATCAAGCCCACCACCAATGCTTGGTTGACGATTTCGAACTGGCTGACCAGGCGCATCTGGCGAAAGCCGGTCTGTTTGAAATCCTCCATGGCCGCGCGCGCAAAATGCGCTTCGCGATTGGAATGGGAGAACAGTTTCACGGTGGTGATGTTGGTGTAGGCGTCCGAGATCCGTCCGGTCATCGACGAGCGGGCATTGGCCTGTTCCTGTCCGACTTTGCCCAGGCGGGGCACGAAGTAGAGCATGGCCAGCCCGAACAGCACGATCCAGGCCACGAAGGGCAGCATCAGTTTCAGGGCGAAGCCGCCGGCCAAGGCGATAATCGCGATGAAATATACGCCGATTCCCGGGGCGATTTCGATCAGGGTGAACAGCACGTCGCGCACGGCCAGGGCCGTTTGCATCACCTTGGTGGTGACCCGGCCGGAAAACTCATCGGAAAAAAACGAAAGGCTTTGCCGCAGCATCAGGCGGTGGAAGTCCCAACGCAGCCGCAACGGCAGATTGATCGCCAATATCTGGTGCTGCACCATCGTACGCAGCGCCACCAGCCCGACGCTGGCCACCATGACGATACCCATGCCCCACAGCACGCGACTTTCCTGTGCCGCCGCGTCACCCCCGGCTTGCCAGGTCGAGAGCAGGTCCACGACTTGGCCGAGGAACGAAAACAGCCAGGCTTCGTAGATCGACACGCCGGCGCTGAGCAGCGCAAACGCCAGGATGTAACCGCGGGCGCCCCGGGTGCAGGCCCAAAGGAACCGAGCCAGGCCGTTGGGCGGCGGGGGGACTTCGTCGGGCGGGAAGGGGTCGAGTCTTTGTTCAAATACGCGAAGCATGGTGGTCTCCGAAACGATCAATGACGGAGATTCTGCCATTTAAAGACTGCTTTGAGGGTTATGTGAAGTGGTGGGTATGGCTCTATTGGCGTGTCGCCCAGGATGTTGGGGGCAGGGAGGGGGCTAAACAGCGTATTGACATATCGGAAAATCTCGATATTCTCGGGGGCATGGAATTGATCGAAATATTCAAAGCGCTCTCGAACCCTACACGCCTGGAAATCTTGAAAGGCTTGAAGGATCCCGCAAAGAACTTCCCTCCGCAGGATGAAGGTGATGTTCTCACGGTGGGCGTCTGCGTCAGCAGTATTCAAGAAGGTATCGGACTGTCGCAGTCAACGGTGTCTGGTTACCTTGCAACGCTGCAACGAGTGGGCTTGGTCGAAGTCCGGCGTATCGGTCAGTGGACCTACTACAAGCGCAATGAAGCAACCATCAGCGCGCTTGCCGAGGTCATAGGGAAAGAATTGTAGTTTTTTTTACCGTAACATATCGAGATATCTCGATATTCCTTTTTATAGATGTGAGGAATTACGATGAAAGCAATGGTACTTAAATCATTCGGCGGCTCGGGATCGTTCGAACTGCGCGAGGTGCCCAAGCCTGTACCGCACGCCGGACAAGTCTTGGTCCGAGTGCACGCAACCTCCATCAATCCGTTGGATTACCAGGTTCGTCGCGGCGACTATCCCGACTTGGTGCAACTGCCGGCCATTACCGGACACGATGTATCGGGCGTTGTCGAAGAGGTTGGGCCGGGTGTGACAACCTTCGCTCCAGGCGACGAAGTCTGGTACACCCCGCAAATATTTGACGGGCCGGGCAGTTATGCCGAGTACCACGTTGCCGCCGAAAGCATCATCGGGAAGAAACCACCCTCGCTGAGCCATCTTGAGGCGGCAAGCCTGAGTCTGGTTGGCGGGACGGTGTGGGAAGCATTGATCGTGCGTGCGGCGCTCAGGGTGGGGGAAAGCATTCTGATCCACGGCGGCGCGGGGGGTGTCGGGCATGTGGCGATCCAGGTGGCAAAAGCCATGGGGGCAAGGGTGTTCACGACCGTGCGTGAGGCAAACGCCGGGTTCGTGCGAAGCCTGGGAGCCGATGTGGTCATCGACTATGAAAAGGAGGAATACGTCGACGCCATCATGGGGCAAACGGGTGGTCGCGGAGTGGATGTGGTGTTCGACACCATCGGCGGCAATACCTTGTCGCGCAGCCCCGACGCGCTGGCACAGCTTGGCCGCGTTGTCTCGATCGTGGACATTGCGCAGCCACAAAATCTTGTCCAGGCCTGGGGCAAGAATGCGAGTTACCACTTCGTGTTCACCAGGCAGAACCGCGGCAAGCTCGATGACTTGAGCGCATTGGTCGCGCGAGGTCAGCTGCGGCCACACGTTGGCGCCGTCTATTCGCTTGCCGACATTGGGCTGGCCCATGCACGGCTGGAGAGCCCCAACAACGGTGTTCAAGGAAAAATCGCGATAGCGGTCGAGCCTTCGCTGATCCCGTAATTGCGTACGTTTAACCGTTCAAGCCATTTTCGAGGAATACCATGATTTATGAGATCGCTCTGCTCCCTGTTCACAAAGAACGTATTGAAACGTTCAGGCGTGCATTTGCCGAGGTCGCTCCTTTGCTCACCCGGGCAAAGGGTTACGGCGGTCACTTGCTGGCGCAAGGGATCGAGACCCCCGAGCAATTCAACCTGATCGTGCGATGGCAGTCACTTGAGGATCACACGCCGGGTTTCGAAGCGAGTGAAGACCATCGGATGTTCATGATGGGCTTAGAGGAATATCTTTCGGAGGAGCCGAGGGTCTACCACATCGAGGGGGCCGCTTCCTGTTCACCGTTTCTGACCGGGCAGTGGCCGAATTGACCACCCTCAGGGATTGGAACTCATCCGGCCCTGGATCGCCGTGCGCAGACAACCCCAGGCGATGAATCCGAGGATCAACACCTCGGCCATGCCCACCAGCATGTGGAATGAAAAGGTCAGCGGTTGTTCGGCCCAGTAGAAGGTTGTCATGCCCGTTCGACCGCCGCCGACGCGCAGCCGCCCGCTAAATAGCGCAGGGACCAAGGTGATGACGTGATTCAGCTCCAGGACTGCCAGGAAAACACCCATTAGCAGTAGCAGGGCGCGTGCGGGTGTGCCGAGTTTTTCAATGGGCTCATGGGACGGCGTGAGTTCCTTGGTTCTGCGCTGCCTGGCTTCCCTCACTGCCTTGCCGCTGGTTGGGGCTGGAGCAGGTCTGTAGGCTGGCTTCACAGCCGCCGTCGAACCCACGATCACTTCAGTAGGCACTGCCACGTTCAGATAGTCGGCCAGCTCACGCAGCCACACATCGGTGGGGTTGGTGCCCGGCACTACCGGAACGTTATCGGTAGTCAGGCGGTGCTCGGTACCATCGCGCATCACCAGCCACAATTGGGTGTAGGCGGGCTCGGCCTCTTGGCGGCGGCGAAGTTCGAGGCATTTTGGGGTGTCGATTCTAAAGACCGAATGCACGCGCTCGCGGCGTCCAAAGAAGTTTCGGGTGCGGCGCTTGCCTTCACCCTCGCGTCGCGATAGCAGCAAGGTCTCGCGAATGCCGGTGTACACCATCAAGAGGAGGCCGAGGGCAGGGATCAGCAGCAGTCCCAGCACAATCAGCAGCGAGAACAGTGGGTCGACGTCGGTCAGATGGGGCCCTCCGTCAGCGATCACGAACACGGCGAACGCCACCGGTGCAATGAAGGCAAGCGCGCCTGCCAGCAGCACGAAGGCACTCTGTATGAGGTTATGGGAGTGGATATGCAGATCATCCTGGGTGGTGCGCTCGAACCGATGTCCAAACAATATGCAGACCTCCTGGTGCGCCGCCTTTAGCTCGATCAAGTGGGCGTGACAAGCGATGGCACGCAGCAGGCCTGGATCGTGTTTTACGCTGCGCAGGATACCTCATGCCCAGACATAATCACTCCGCGCTCAATTCCCACAACACATCGAGCACATGTTGTGTAGGCCGTTCGATGTCCTGACTGCGATGGGCAATCCCCAGTTGACGCCACAATAAGGGCTTCAATGGCCGCATGACGATCCGGGTATCGGGCAATGGCGTGGAGGCTTCATGGGGCAACAACGTCGCACCATATCCTGCCGCCACCAGGCTCTTGATCGCATCGTTGTAGTTCAGTTGAATGCGCGGCGCAGGCTGCCGTCCATCACTGGCGAACCACTCCGACGTCAAGCGCGACAGGCGAGTGGTGGTGTCGTTCAAGATCAACGGTTGCGCGGACAGCCAGTCGGGAGTCACAACCTCCGGGCATTCCCAGCGAGCCGGCAAGAAGGCCATGACCGGGTCCCGTCGCCACGGCTCGATCCGCAAGCCCTTCACGGGTGGCTGCGGCAGCGCGACCAGACCAATCTCCAAGGAGCCCTCGGCAAGCCTCTTCAAGGTTTCCTGGGAAGTGAGCACTGCCACCTGCACGTCGATCGCGGGGTGACGTTGGCTCAACGTCTCCAAAGCGTTCGGCAGCAACTGTGCGATGGCCCCGGTGGAGGCCCCTAGCCGCACACGCCCGGCCAATCCCTGTACCTGACGCTCCACGTCCTCAAGCGCTTGTTCGGCATCCGCCAACAGGCGGCGTGCGCGTTCCACCAGGGTGTTCCCTATCGCCGATGGCTGAACGCGCCCCCGGGTGCGCGACAACAGCTTGCCGCCCACCCGCGCCTCAAGGTCGGCGATATGCAGGCTGACAGTGGGGGGCGCCAAGTGCAGCGCACGGGCCGCTTCGGCGAACGACCCCAGGTCGGCAATCGCCACCAGCGTGCGCAGGCGGTCCAGGCTGATTTCTCGCATAAGAGGCATCCTTGTTCAGAAAAGCTGAATTTCATCGTTTATAAATTCAACTTTTCCTATCTTAGCGCCTGGCTGAACATTGGAGCTCCTGATTTCAATGTTCGAGAGCATGCCATGGCAAGTCCCCTTGTATTCATTGACGGCGACCAAGGCACCACCGGGTTGCAGATCCATCAACGTCTGCGTGACCGGAGCGATCTGCGGCTGCTCACGCTGAGCGCCGAGCATCGCAAGGATCCGCAACGTCGCGCCGAGGCCATCAACCACTGCGACATCGCGATTCTGTGCTTGCCCGACCCAGCCGCGCGCGACGCTGTAGCGTCCATCGAAAATTCCGCTGTTCGGGTGATCGATGCAAGTTCGGCGCACCGTACCCATCCAGACTGGACCTATGGTTTCGCGGAAATGAGCCGGCAGCAGGCCCAACGCATCACCGCCGCCCGGCGGGTCAGTAATCCCGGCTGCTATCCAACGGGAGCAATCGGGTTGCTGCTGCCGTTGCTGCAGGCTGGATTGATACCCAGGGATTACCCGATGAACATTCATGCCGTGTCGGGTTATTCCGGAAAAGGACGGGCCGGCGTGGAGGAGCATGAGGGCGCGGACGCAGCCCAGGCATCGGCGTTTCAGGTCTATGGGCTGGGGCTGGCACACAAGCATATTCCAGAGATTCAGCAGCAAAGCGGTCTGACGGAACGGCCGATGTTCGTGCCGGCTTATGGCGCTTTTCGGCAGGGAATCGTGCTGACCATCCCTGTGCAAACCCGGTTGTTGGCGCCAGGCGTGAGCGCGGTGCAGTTGCATGCGTGCCTGATGCAGCACTACGCCGATGCGCGCCATGTGCATGTGATGTCGATGCAGCAAGCCAAAGCGCTGACGACCCTTGATCCGCAGGCGCTTAACGGGACCGATGATGTACGGCTGTCGGTGTTCGAAAATGATGAAACCGGACAGGTTTTGCTGGCTGCGGTGTTCGACAACCTGGGGAAGGGCGCCGCTGGCGCGGCGGTGCAGAATCTGGATTTGATGCTTGCCGGCGCATGATCAGCGTGACGCCTAACTTCAATGCGTAGCAGGAACGTTCTGTCTGGGCATGAAAAATCGAGCAAACAGCTCGGATTGGGACTTGATGTTCAGTTTTGCGTAGATGTTGCGGCGGTGAACCTTAATGGTTTCCGCCGAGAGCGAGAGCTTTCCGGCTATTTCTTTGTTGGAGAAGCCGCTGAGTAATAAACGGAGGACATCACTTTCGCGTGCTGTTATTTGCGTGCCCAGCTGGTTGACCGTTTCTGGCCACAGGGGCGGCTCAGCCAGGGTTTTCTCTACGTCAATTTCAAACCCCATGCGCTGATGCATCAGTGCAGTCACCCACGGTTTGATAATGTCGAGCAGGGTTATTTGTTCTTGGCTGAAACGGGCTTTGCTGCCAATAGAAATACACAGTGTTCTTTCGGGGTCGAGCTGGACATTGTACTGTGCTTCGTCCATGGAAATGTATTGGGCAAAATACTTGTGGTAATACTCGGTTTCAAGAAAGTATTCCGGTGCAATATCCAATAAGTGGAAGAACCCGCTCTGTGGGTTTTCCCGATTGGCTATATAAAATGGATCCAGCAAATAAAGGCCTTTCACGTAGCGATGAATGAATGCGTCAACTTCTTCCGCATCGGCCACTTCGGGAAGACTGACGACCTGGACCTGTTGGTTACTGAAAATCAACACAACCCAATTATCGATCTGCACGTATTCATTTAATGTGCGAACCAGTGAACTCCAGAACTCTGGACGGTTCAGCTGCATGATCAGCTTCCCGATCGATCGATGCCAGGCCAGGCTGTGAAGGTCAAACGGCATTTTCTACCCCTTTAGGGTTAGGCAGTCGCAGGTCAAAGGTAAGTATTCGTAGGTATTTACTATTCGGTGACAGCCGGTATATTCGCTGCCAGGTTTACGATAGCCATGACGGCATGTCGTCTTGACAAGGATGTTGCATGAGAAAGTCACATTTGCGAACCCTTTTTTCGGCCTCGCTTCTCTGTGTCGGGATAAGCACATCCGTGGCGGCTGTAGAGCCCGGGATGTATCTCTATAACTGGTTCGGGTTGCTGGCGCCGGAGACGCCAAAGGAGTTTGAACAGGAAACCGGCACGCGAATGCACATGGATGCGTTCGACAGCGCTGAAATCATGCAGAGCAAGGTCATGGCCGGCCGCACCGGGTATGACGTGGTGGTGGCGACCTCCAATGTGTTGCCAAGCCTGATCCAGGCGGGCGTCCTTCAGCCTTTGGATCGTAGCCAGCTGAGTAACTTCTCACATATCGATCCAGACATCCTCTCCCAACTCGCAGTCAATGATCCAGGTAACCGCTACGCCGTGCCTTATTTGTGGGGCACTACCGGCATTGGTTATGACGTGGACAAAGTCAAAGCGGCATTGGGTGATAACGCTCCGGTGGATAGCTGGGATCTGATCTTCAAAGAAGAAAACATCAGTAAGCTCCAATCGTGTGGTGTGGCAATGCTTGATTCTCCCAGTGAGATCATCTCGATTGCCTTGAATTACCTTGGACTCCCTAGCAACAGCAAGAACCCGGATGATTACCAGAAAGCCCAAGCCTTGCTGTTGAAAATCCGCCCCTACGTCCTTTATTTCGATTCGTCCAGAATCGACGCCGACCTGGCAGACGGCAATATCTGTGCTGTTGTGGGGTGGGCCAATGGTGCCCTGGCGGCACAGGCCATCAACGAAAAGGCCAACACCGGACGCAAGATTTCCTACAGTCTTCCTCGCGAAGGCGCGCTGTCCTGGTCGGAGAATCTGGTGCTGCTGAAAGATGCGCCCCATCCCAAGGAAGGCATGGCGTTCATCAATTATATGTTGCGACCAGAAATTATCGCCAAGACCTCAAATCACACGCTGTACCCTAACGCAAACAAAGATGCCGCTGAGTTCGTCGAGCAGAAGTTGCGAGACAATCCTTGGATCTATCCCGACAAAAAGACGGTCGCGACACTTATCCCTCTTGAACCACTGCCATTGAAACTGGAGCGAATCCGCACGCGGATATGGACCAAAGTGAAGAGTGGTGTGTGACCTGACTTGATTGTCGCCTGTTGCTCGTTGCATGCCTTGTTTATAGCGGGCGTGGGATGAGCAGCGGGTTTAAAAAGAGAACAGCGGATGTTCAATCGAGCCATTCAAACGCACTTCAGTTTGACCATCGACGGTTTTGCCCACGACTTTCAAGTGCTCGCCTTCACGGGAGAAGAGGCGATCAGCAGGCCTTACCTGTTCAGTGTGGATTTTGTTAGCGAGCGGTCTGATCTGGCGCTTGAAAGCCTCTTCGATCGAGAGGCTTTCCTGACCTTGGACGCGAAGGGCAACGGTATTCATGGACGGGTCTATCACATCGTTCAAAGCGCTCATGGTCAGCACTTGATGCGCTACAGCCTGGCCCTCGTCCCGCAGTTGTCCTACTTGCGTCACCGCATCAACCGAAGGATCTATCAACAGTTCTCGGTACCGAAAATCGTGGCCTTGATATTGGAAGAACACGGTGTCGTGGGCGACGCTTTTCGGTTTCATCTGGGGGCGACCTACCCAGAGCGTGAATACTGTACTCAGTACAACGAAACGGACTTGCACTTTGTTCAGCGCTTGTGTGAAGAAGAGGGTATTCACTTTCACTTCCAACACAGTGCTCAAGGCCATGTGCTGGTCTTTGGTGACGATCAGGCGGTTTTCCCCAGGATTGGACAGCCCACTGCTTATGGGCAAGCGCGCGACAGGGTGGCCAACGAGCCACTGATCAAGCGCATCAACCTGCGCCTGGGACAGCTTACCCGTCGGATCTCGCAGCAACCGCTGGACATTGAAACAGAGGACGGGTTGGAGCGTTTTACCGGTCATGAGCACGGCAAGCAAATACGTCTTCGGACCATGGAACGCCGCCACGCGGCTTATCGACAAGCCGAAGGGCAGAGTGACCAGACTCGGTTAGTCAGCGGTCAAGTACTGGACATCTCAGGCCATCCGCGCCAGGAGTGGAACACCCCATGGCTAGTGACCCAGGTCGTCCACGAAGGGCGGCAACCGCAGGTCATGAGTGAGCACGTCGCCAGTGGCGACACGGGGAGCGAAGATGACTTCCATCAGGGGTACCGCAACCGCTTTATCGTGCTGCCATGGAATGTGTCCTATCGTCCGCCGTTGGCGCACAAGAAACCGCAGGTACTACGCAGCCAGACCGCTGTAGTCATCGCCCTGGAGGACGAAGAAATCCAGGGTGACCGGCGCTTCGCAAGGATCAAGGTCGAGTTCCCCTGGGATCGTGAAGATCGATTTGACGACAAGAGTCGGTGTTGGCTGAAGAGGGTGTCCGATTGGCGTTGTGAGATGGGGCCGCCCCGGACGGGCATGGAAGTCGTGGTTACCTTTCTTGAAAACGATCCTGATCAGCCGGTGATCAGTGGTTGTTTGTGTTGTCGTTAAGTGCGTCCGGTGGGCTACGGGTTACTCAATCCGACAGGCTTGGTGTCAGCTTTCGACCCTTAGCGCCAGCCCCATCCTTAGAAGTTCTCAAGACTGACCTGGATTCCAGCTCGTCCAGCCAACTCAGTAATCGCTCCCAGCCGATCAGCGTCAACAATGACACCGTCGTAATTCTCACCTCCGGAGTCCAGGTGAAGATAACGTTTACCGAACCGAGCCAGCCATTGATCGAAGTTGTGAAGCACCTCTGGTATTGAGGAAGCGCCTTCCCGCACATACACGTAGGGTTCTTTCAAGCCACTGGCGCTGACCAGGTAGGGCGCTTGATATTCAAATACGTCGTAACCCTTCCAATCCAGGCTAAGGAGAACGAGGTGTTCAAGCTTTTGTCCCTTTGAGTCATTCAGGAATCCCTCCGTGAGGGCACTGGGTGCGTCGTCCCCCATTGCGTATCTACGCATGACACGCCTGACCAGTCTGGCGCCTTCTTTTTCCGGGGTGAACGCTACCAGTGCCTGGGCGAAGGCCTCTAGTGCTTTTTTTTGACCGGGATCGCTTCGCTCGGGGCGCAGCTCCTTCATGATTGCTGAAGCGCTAAGGTTGGTCTCCTCGGGTGGTGGCATGGTAAAGCGTCCACCAAAAAGCCGATCTAAAATGCCCATGTCAGTCCCTGTATGACGGTGAGGAAAACCATCTGATTTAGATAGCCTCGAGTGGAGCGAGGTATCGGTTAAGTCCGGTGCAACCGAATGCAGGCAATCAAAGCCTTATTGGGAAAGCGGGTCAACCATGGAAACAACACAGGCGGCATTTTTTTAGTACGAAGCGCCGCCGCGTGCCTGAATGGTTGCATGACTACCGCAGTGGCAAACACTCTCAGCAGCGAAACGAGCTTCACATCAGGTCAGGGATGATACGAAACGATTTGAGATTCAACAGATTGCATACCTTCCAAGCGCATTTTATGCCCGCTGTGGTTTCACGCGCACAGATGATGCCCACGCGACCCATGTGATGCTGCCTAGGGGTGCTTGAGTCAGGCAGTTATCGGCCCAAAAGCGGACACTCAGCGCCACGTATTTGCCTAAGGCCTATCGTCTGAGTAGAATGCGATTAATTATCAATCATGTACTTGCCGGGATTCCGATGAGCAGCGATGAAACACTAGGTACTGCCGATCTAGGGCTGCTCTATCGAACCCATCACTCGTGGTTACAAGGCTGGCTAATCCGACGCATTGGGTGTCGCGATAACGCCGCAGATTTGGCGCAGGACACCTTCGTACGTCTGCTCAAGTCCCGCCAGTCCAGCCCCTTGCGCGAACCGCGCGCCTATTTGAGCAGTATCGCCCGCGGACTGATGATTGATCAGTATCGTCGTCGCGAACTCGAACGTGCCTACTTGGAAAGTGTCGCGTTGCTGCCACAACACGAGGTTCCCTCGGAAGAAAGCCGGCTGATGATTCTTGATGCGCTCGAGCGCATAGACCGCATGCTCGGTATGCTTAAACCGAGAGTTCGCCAGGCATTTTTATTTGCCCGACTCGACGGTCTAACGTGCGCGCAAATAGCCGAAAAGCAGGGTGTTTCCCGCGCGACGGTGGAACGCGACCTGGCCACGGCCCTGCAACACTGCTATCGCTTGCGTTATGTCGAGTCGTGAGCCGCAGACGCTGGATCCGGCCATTGTCGAGCAGGCGATCCAATGGCTGGTGCGCCTTCGCTTCAATCAAGCCGATGAACAAACACAGCGCACTTTTGAGCACTGGCTCCAGCAGCGCCCGGAGCATGTGTTGGCGTGGCAGCGTGTGGAAACGCTTGGGGATGAATTCGCAGGCGTGCCTGCTCAACTGGCGCGACACACCCTTAATGGCACCCATCATGGAATGCGGCGGCGCGAAAGCCTGAAGCTACTGGGCCTATTGGCGACTGTCAGCACGGCAGCCTGGCTCGGCCGGGACTACACACCCGTACCCGCCATGCTTGCGCAACAACGCAGCAGCACCGGCGAGCAACGACGCTTCCAACTTGATGATGGCAGCCTTATTCAGCTCAATAGCGATAGCGCCGTCGACAGCGATTTCGACGCCCAGCGACGCCTGATCATCCTGCGACGGGGTGAAATCATCGTGAATGTCGGTGCGGATCAACACTCGCCTCGAGCGCGACCGTTCTGGGTGCAATCCCGTGACGGGATCATGCGCGCCCAGAGCTCCCGTTTTCTGGCACGCGAGCTGGATGACGGCACTCTGGTCGCGGCTCAGGAAGGATCAGTCACGGTTTTCCCCGGCGCCAGTCAAACGCCTGCGAGCCGTAGCGTCCAGGCAGGCAATCAGCTGCTGTTCACATCAAGTGGCGTCCGAACGTTCAAAGGCAATGGCCTTGATCTATGGAGCTGGGGGGACGGGGTGATCAGTGCGCGCAATATGCGCCTCAATGATTTCATCGTGGAGTTGTCGCGTTATCGCCCCGGGGTACTGCGCTGCGCCGAAGAAGTCGCTGATCGTCGCGTTTCCGGCACCTTCCAGCTCGCCGACAACGATCAGGTCCTGGCATTGATCGCGCAGTCACTGCGCTTGCACATTGATTACCGGACCCGTTATTGGGTGACCGTGACCGCGGCCACCTGAGCCCATCGGAACTTTGTGCTGCGCGAAAAAGAATGAGGTGGTTTCTCATTCTCGTTCGACCTCTAAGGAAGGCCGGAATACAGGCCAGTCTGCCGATGTCCTTTCTTGGAGCGAGAAAATGAGTTCGTCCCCGGTTTCACAGCGCCATCCATTAAATCGTGCCTTGCACGGTGCGATTTTGGGTTTGATCGTAAGCAGCTACGCATTGCCATCGCTGGCGCAAACCTCGAGCGCTGACCACAGCAATCAAGTCAAGCAGTGGAACATCGCTGCCGGCCCACTGGCGCCGGCGCTTGACCGTTTTGCGCGGGAGGCTGGCATCAGTCTTTCCTTCGACGCATCGAGTGTAGTGAACCGCACCACTGCTGGCGTGAATGGCACGCTCGATACATCGACAGCGCTGTCATCGTTGCTGCAGGGGAGCGAATTGCAAATCGAACAGCAAGGCCCGAATGCCTACCTGCTGGTCCCTCAAGCAAAGCCCGCCGGCCCGCTGGAGCTCGGCGCAACGGACGTCGAGGACTTCCGCCTTGCACCCCTCATCATCAATGCCAAGGTCAGGGTCAGTGCCGACGACGACGCCAACTCGGTGGTCGCCCAGGAGCTCTGGGTTGGCGGCAAGGTGGCAACCAGCATTCTTAATACACCGGCATCGGTGTCGGTGGTTACCAACAAGGAAATGGAGCAGCGCAGCGTCAGCACCACGGAAGAGGCGCTGCAATACACGCCGGGGGTGGTCAGTGACTTCTATGGTACGGATGACCGCAACGACTATTTTCAGATCCGGGGCTTCCAGGCCACCACCTACCGTGACGGCTTGACCCTGAGTTCGATGCGCGGCGTACGCGAAGATCCATTCGCTTATGAGCGCATCGAGATTCTGCGTGGCGCCAACTCCACGCTGTTTGGCCCAGCGGACCCGGGCGGTTCGGTGAATTTCGTGACCAAACAGCCGCGCTTCGAGCAGTTTGGCCAAGGCTATGTGACCTACGGTTCGTTTGACCATGTCGAGACAGGCATCGATGTGGGGGATGCGCTGAACGACGAGAAAACCTTGGCTGGCCGCTTTACTGCCAAAGGCCAAAACAGCGACCGCGAGTACGATCACTCACAAGACGACAACCGGTTGGTGATGGGTGGCCTCACTTGGGCGCCCACGGACTACACGTCAGCCACCATGATTCTGGACTATCTGAAAACTGACAGTTCGCCCAACAGTGGCGGCTATCCGCTGGACAAGGAATACGACCGCAGCAAGTTTTATGGTGAGCCCAGTTACAACTTTCACGATGTCGAGCGCACCAGCCTCAGCGGTAACGTCACCCATGACTTCGACAATGGTTTTGTACTGCGCAGCAATCTGCGTTACAGCAAATTGACCGATGATTTTGGCTACGTTTACCTCAGCGACAGCGCCACCCGTGTCGGTACTACCGTAGACCGCTATCTGTTTGGAACGGACACCGAGGCCGACCAGTTCAACGGCAATCTGATGCTGCAATACGATGCCCGCTTCGAGAACATCGACAGCAGCAGCCTGGTGGGCGTGGAGTACCTCGATTCGACCACCAAGGAAAGCTCGGTCTACGCCCTGACCACTCCGATTGACATTGCAAATCCCGTGTTTACTGGCGTTCCACGCTCAATCACGCCGTATGCCGTCAACAAGCGAGACGCGACCACCAAGGCCGTGTTCCTTCAGCAGAACCTATCGTTCTACGAGCGTTTCATCGTCACCGCGGGTATGCGCAACGACTCGATGGACCTTACCAGCAAAGGCTTGATATCCACGGAGAAAGACAACTTCTCCGAAACCTCCTACCGAGGTGCGTTGACCTATATCGTCAACGATGAGGTGTCCACCTATGTGAGCATGGTGGAATCCGTCTCGCCGCCTCAGGTTGGCGTAACACCGCAGACGGGCACGCAGTACGAAGTGGGCGTGAAGTATGCGCCGATGGGGATGGACGCACTGTTCTCCGCAGCCGTTTATGACCTGACCCAGGAAAACGTCACCATCGCCGTGGTGCTGCCGAGCGGCATCATTGAGCAACAGACGGTGGGTGAATCGCGGGCCCGTGGCCTCGACCTGGAGGCCAAGGCGCAGGTGACGCAGAACCTCAGCCTGATTGGTGGCTACTCCTATATGGAGTCCGAGGTACTGCGCGGTTCGTTGTACGACGGCAGCTCCCTGAAGGGTAATGAGTTCTCCACGGCGCCCCAGCATTCCGCTTCGCTCTGGAGTTATTACGACGTGCCCGGCACTGATGTCAGCGTTGGCTTGGGGGCGCGCTACGTCGGCTCTTATTACTTCGATGCAGCCAACTCCGGCAAAAGCGATGGCACCACGCTGTTCGACGCTGCCTTCAACTACGAGATCGCCAAGGGCACCGACCTTGCGGTGAACGTCAGCAACCTGCTGGATGAGCAGCATGTGGTCGGTTCCGGTACAGCGAACTTCTACAATCCGGGTCGCGAGATTACCGCCAAAGTGAGTTACAGCTGGTAAGCAGGCGTGCAAGCCCAATGCTGTTCACTTAAGGCAATCGCCACAGGGGCATCATTTTTCTTGAGTGAACGGCATGGGGTGTAAGCCTTTTTTACATAGTCGTGCGCTGTCCAGCGTCGTTTCTGGCCGAAAGCTGCCTATTGCGGCACAGTCCATGGCCAGGTATCTAGATGTTCACAGCAACCTAGATGGGATGCACCTCCCCAGCACTCCGAAATCCGCCCACCGCCAAGCTTTGCTTTCATCAGTCCTTCCCGCGACGGTTTGGTCACCGATATGGTGATCACCACCATCCCTGTGTTGATCGGTTCGGGACGGCCGTTATTTGGCGGGCTTGAGCGGGATGTGGATTTGAAACTCGTCTCCAGCCGCAGCTTTCCTTCGGGGTTGGTGCAATCGACCTACCGAACAACCGGTATGGCTTGACAGCCCTGTGATACTGGAAGCGTCGCCGCATCATCGCGGCACATCTCATCACGACGAAAAGGAAGATGCCCCCATGCGCAATGAAGAACTCAAGGCTTTATTCGACCAGCAGGCCGCCAGCTACGATAAGCAATGGGCGGGGATGGCGCCCATTCGTGACGCCCTCTATATCTTGCTCGACGCTCGCTTCGCTGAGTTACCGGAAGATGCCCGGATACTCTGTGTCGGCGTGGGCACTGGAGCGGAACTGGCCCACCTGGCCAAGCGCTGCCCCGGTTGGCATTTCACTGCCGTCGACCCCTCGGGCACCATGCTCGATATTTGCCGGCAGAAAGCGGTACAAGGAGGCTTCCTTTCGCGTTGCAGCTTTCACCAAGGTTACCTCGACGCGCTGCCTGCCGAGCCTGACCACGACGGCGCTACCTGCTTTCTGGTGTCTCAGTTTTTGCTCGAGCCACAAGCCCGCATCGCTTTTTTCCGCGAGATCGCCCGTCGGCTTAAGCCGGGCGGAGTACTGGCATCCGTCGATCTCGCCGCTGAGATCGAATCACCGGCCTATGAGGTGCTGCTGCGCAACTGGATGACATTGATGTCCTCGGCAGGTGTGGATCCGCAAATGCTGGAACGAGCCCGTGCCGCCTACGCCCGAGACGTGGCTGTCTTGCCGACGCAGCAGGTCGCAGCCCTCATCGAGACGGCCGGGTTCGAGGCTCCGGTGCAGTTCTTCCAGGCGGGACTGATGCATGGGTGGTTTTGCCCACGCAAGGCAGACGTCGTCTTGAGCTAGACGTAACCCTGACTTTCAACGCACACGATCACGGCTTTGCGCCGCCAAATCCAGGGCCTTTTGCATGTCCAGCCGTGCCGAGCGGCCGACGTCCTTGTCGTGGAGTTGGTAGCGGCGTTCCGACGGCAGGATGGGCGCGGTGAGGTCTTCGCCGTCCATCTGTTCGAAGTCGTGGTTGTCGCCGATGGTCATGGCGCTGCGGCGTAGCAGCATGCGCAATTGCTCGGGTTGCAGTTGCGGGTTGATGGACAGCATCGCCGCCAGCAGGCCCGCGACCATGGGCGTGGCGTAGGACGTGCCGCAATGCACGGCGCTGGCCTGGCCGGCGCTGGTCGTCGAGGCGTGGGCGCAAGCGGCGGCGGTGATGTCGACGCGCATGTCGATGTTCGAGGAGCTGCGCTTGACCGCATAGGCCGGGTCGTCGACGGCGACGCCGCTTTGCTCGCTACGCTGGTGTCCGCCGACCACCAGCAGTTGCTCGGTGATGAAAGAGGAGGGCAGGCGGTATTCGTCGCTGCCCGAGAATGAAGAACCATTGCCGGCAGAGTTGACTACGATCACGTCGGGATGCGCCTTGCGCAGCCAAAGGAAAAACTCTTCCAGCAGTTCTTCGTAGCCGCCCATGGCGAGGCCCGAGCGTAGCAGCGAGTCGACGTCATCGCCTTTGACGTCTTTGGCGCCGACGCGGTGGATGCCCCAGCTCCAATTGAGCACGCGCACGCCGTCTTCCACGAGGTTGACCGAGGCGGCGATGTTGGCGGTGATGCCGGCATCGGAGTTACGTTCGACGATGACCTCGAAGCCACCGCTGGCCTTGTCCAGGCCACGGAGGAAACCGGTGTTGCCGCTGTCGTCCCAACGTGCGGCGAGGATGCCGGCGACGGTCGTGCCATGGTTGTCCGGTTTTTCTGCATCGCGGGCGTAGACGCAAGTGCGCGGCGGCGAGCAGGCGCCGAGGTCGTCGGCGAAATCCGTCGTGTCGAAGTCCACATCGCGCTCGATCAGGCCAATGCGCACCGGCTGTGGCTGGATGGGCGGCTGACGCCCGGGGATGCGCCGTTGGTAATAGTTCACTGCGTCGAGAAAGCGATTCGCGGCCCATTCGTCGGAGTCCAGGGCGGGTTTTTTCGGTTCTTCAGGATGGGCTGGGGCCTGCTCGGTTTCTTCGGCCGAGGACTCCTCGATCACCACGGCATCCACGCTGGTCTCGCTGCCCAGGCGTAGCACCAGTGCATCGCGCTGCACCAGGTCCTTGGCGGGCAAGCGAAGTTGGTAAAGGTTCAGCGGCGCGATGCTGCCGACCACCTTCGCGCCGTATTTTTGCGCCAGGCGCTCGGCTTCCTGGCGGCCATCACGGTCTTCTTCGATCAGCACGCTGACCAGGTCGACGTAGGTGGTCAGGCTGTCCATGTTCTTTGCGACTTCGTCCGGCCCGGCGGCCAGCACGTGACTGTTGCGTAAGGTCAGCCAGGCGGCATTACTGGTGCGTGAGCCGTCTTGCAGCCAGAGCGGGCCGCTCTGGTAGTCGGCGGCGTCCAGGCGCACGCGCAGGTTGTTCCCTTCGCGTTGGAGAGTGTCTGCGGGTATTGCCTTTGCCGCCAGTTGCAGTTGCGGCGTTGCATCACCCAGCCCGCGCGCTGTCAGGCACCAGTCCTGGTGTTGGCCTTCCAACAGATCACCGCAGCGTTTCAGGCTTTCCAGGCGCAGCGGTTCCGGTGCCGCGGCCGCTGTGCCGGTAGCCAAGGTGAACAGCGTAGCGAGGGCAGAAAGTCGTAGGAGCATGGGCCAGGTTTCTTTGTCGAGGGTCTTGTTGCTCCGACTGTTACCTGGCTCGCTTCGTTCAGCGGGATGTCATCGTAGGGCGGCCCCAGCCAACCGTTACGCACGATCAATATGTTTGATGATTGATTGCGTATCCTGTGTAGAATCCGTTTTTTCAGAATTCAAAGGATTGAGCCTGTGATCACCTGCCATGTCCGGTACGTTATCGACCCCTATCAGATCCCCGCTTTCGAAAGCTACTCGCGCCAGTGGATTGAAGCGGACATCACAACGACAGGGAGTGTCACACCATGAAAACCATCGACCGTGCTTTGCTAGGCTTCGGAATATTGATTCCATTCTGGCTGCTTTTGGGGGTCGCACTGACTGCCCGGGCCTACCCAGGCTATAGCCATCTGGATCAAGCCATGAGCCAACTAGGCGCCATTGGATCGCCAACCCACAGCTTCTCTGCCTGGGTGAACAACTTTCCCCTGGGTGTGATGTTCGTGCTTTTCGCTCTAGGCGTGGCGAGACGGTTCAAGGCATCGCGGATGGCCTTGCTTAGCGCCGCACTGATTTTCGTCCACGGTTTGGCAAGTTTCGTGGCCGGCTATTTTTCCTGTGACCAAGGTTGTGCGCCGGTTCAGCCGTCGGTTTCGCAACAGAACCACAACCTTGCGGGGTTGGTGATGTTTATCTCGCTTACCCTGGCGGGGGCGTTGTGGGCGTTCCTTGGCAAGTCGCTGCTTTCGTCGTCCAGGTTCGCCATGTTCTCGGCGATCTGCGTAGTGCTGGCCATCGTGACCGTTGTGCTGATGGCGACGGCATTGGCCGATGGGCACTTGTTTGGCCTGTACCAGCGGCTCAACTATGGGGTTTCGGTGGTCTGGGTTGCGTCGTTGGCCGCCGTTGCCCTGAAGGGTGATGCCGATATGAAGGTCGTGTACGCCCGTTAAAGGCAGCAAAGAAATCTCCTAGTGCTGGCCTACGTGATTTTTCCACGGCAGATAATCCACCCGGACCACGCGCTTCGCAGTGCCGTCAGCTTTCACTTGAAAGTCAGGCATCTTTGCGACGTTCAACTCTAGGCATTGCTGGGTGAGTGTCTGCTGTAACTCAGGATTGGGTTGAAAGTATTCCGGGCGCAGGCTGTGTTTTTCAAGTTCTACGTCGCACCGAATGACCTCACCCTTCGCGTTCGCCGTGAAGTCGAAGCGGGCGGTGCCGAAAGCGCTCAGGGACTGCTTTGCAACGACGTTGTCCCAAAAGAAACGACTTTCAACGGCATCCCGTTGGCGTAGACGTTCGTGATCAGCCATTGACGGCGTCTCCCCTGATGCGATCAAGGGCGCGATGATTTCGAGGCCGCCGTCCTTTGGACTCTGGAGATTTTCCGGGAGGGGGCCCCAGGCTCTACTCCAGCAAACGTCGGCCATGAGGTTCACCAAACGGGAGGGGGTGCCGGCTTCAGCGGACTTAGCCTCGCAAAGTCGCACATCTCCCTGGCGATCCAGCTTCATCGTTAACTTGACACTTCCCCGCAGACCTTCGGGATTGGCGTAGAACGCGTCGCGAACCAAGGTGGCACGCAGAACCCTGATGTAACGTCTTTCTTCCAGCCGTTTGATTTCTTCCGAAGTAAGGAATGTCGGCATGGACTTCCCGCCGCTGTCGACCCAGGCGTCCATTTTCTGTTCATAGGTCGCCTGATGGCAGCCAGGAAGAACGGCCAAGGCTGCCGCCCCTATCAGGATGGGGATTGTGCGACGGCGGTAGGTAAGGGGGCTCATTCATGCGCTCCTTGCGGTTCAAGGGGCGTATCTTGCCTTGAATGAGCAGCGCTTCAAAGAAGCGGCGCGACGTGGCTCAGCTTTCCGGGGACGTAATGGGCGCGTCATTGGCTTCAGCTGCCAATTTCAGGCGGTCGGCTTTGCTGATGTATTGATTCTTGTTTTTGGGCGCCAGCTTGGCACTGGCTTTCTTGGCGTTAGCCTTCAATAACTGGTTTATTTTCTTGCGGCGATTCATGTTGTTCTGCTCAGCGTGTCAATGTCCGGATGGTATCAGTTTTCCGTTTTCTCAGGATTGTTCCTGACGTTGGCAACAGGCCTTGTGGGAAATGACCGTTGCTCAATAAATAACTGACGATGCACGTGCCGCCAATCAGTCATCCGATTCGACGTCGACACGAGGCTGCCTCAGGTCACGCTGACCGCGATCCAATTCGTTATAAAGCCATAGCTGTCGCAGCCTTTCTTGACATCGGCGTAGTACTGCATCAGCTCCCATGGCGCGTAATTATCGACTGAATACTGACCATAAATGGGATCAAAAAATACCAGCTCCCTACCTTTATTCGACGCCGCTACAGCGTGCGCTCCTCCACCGGAGAAGATAAAGGCTATTACATAATGCCCTTCTGACTTGGTGACCAAGTCGAGCCAGCCGTTGTGGTCGCTCAAAATAGATCCAACATCTTTGCCAACCTCCGCTGCGCTAACGCAGAATGCAGCCGCCATCGCTTGGTAATAGGCCTCGCCCAACATGCCCTCTGCTCCGTAGGCGCCCTTTTTGTTCTGCCGCACCTGCTGCGACTGCATCGCTTGCGCTGCGACCATGAGTGGCATGTGCGTGATTAGTTCATTCTTGCTCTGAAGCTTGCGGTTCAACTTTATGCTTTGACGGCACCAGAGCATCGAGTAAGCGAAGCAGTTGCCGTTTTTCTTTTGATCCTTCAGTGCTTTTTGAAGAAAAGGATTGGCGCTGGCGCCAAACTTGGTTCCAAAAGAGTGTTCTACGTTATTCAAGCCCAACGCTGGCCAGTCTAGGTTCATGCTTACTCTCCTTGTAACGCTATGAATTTTTGAAGGTTAACGTTGAAACATACCTTTCCTGCCTATCGACAGGGATGCACTGACTGGCTGTTGGTTTACGCCAGAAACGATTCCAACCTCGAAGAGGGTATGCGTTGAGAAATGGTAGCCAAGCAAGCAGCATTCTGCCATCAACGCCAGGCGAACATTTTCCATCTGCCATGAGCGCTGGCGAGGCACGATCACGCTACCCGTATTCTTGCAACGCGTAGGTGCTGTTTCGGGTAGCAATCGGTCCGAGGGAGGCGACGTCCCTGCTGGCCTCGTAATTGCGGCGTACCACCGGGTGGCCGAGGTAGCGCAATGGATCGACCACATCCTTGCGAATCAACGGGCCGCCGGGGAGTCTGGCCACGCCCACATCGACTGGGCCAGATATTACTTCAGATTGCTCTGGAAGAAGGTTGTCAGCTTATCGAACGGAATGAGGTCGACCCGATCATAAAGGTCGACATGGCCAGCCCCAGGAATGATGACAAGCTCCTTGGGTTGACCGGCGAGCTTGTAAGCCTCCTCGCTGAACTCCCTGGAGTGCGCATCGGCGCCTGCAATGAACAACATCGGATGCGGTGAAATGGTCTCGATGTCATTGAGCGGGTAGAAGTTCATGAACTTGACGTTGCTGGTCAGCGTCGGGTGGGTGGTCAGGTCTTTGGACGAGCTCGATGGCGTGAACTCACCGCGCGGGGTGCGGTAAAAGTCATAGAATTCACGTTGGATAGGATGGGTGTTGTCGTCCAACTGGTGCACCGTACCGCTGGTGTAGAGCGTTTCACCGCCGGCGAACTCGACGTTACGCTGCTGGGTGGCTTGGGCAATGATCGACCGGCGCTGTTCGAGCGTTTGGGAATGCTTCAACCCGTTGCGATTGACGCCGCCCATGTCGTACATGCTCACCGTAGCAATGGCTTTCATGCGTGGGTCGATCTTGGCTGCGCTGATCACGAAGCTGCCACTGCCACAGATGCCGATCGCGCCAATCCGCTCCTTGTCGACGAAAGGCTGGGCGCTGAGAAAATCCACCGCGGCGCTGAAGTCCTCGGCATAGATATCTGGCGAGACGGCATTGCGCGGCCGCCCCTCGCTTTCGCCCCAGAACGACAAGTCCAGGGAAAGGGTCACGAAGCCTTTTTCCGCCATTTTCGTGGCATAGAGGTTGGCGCTCTGCTCCTTGACCGCGCCCATCGGGTGGCCGACGACAATCGCCGGACTCCTGGTCTTGCCATTGAGTTTTTTCGGAATGAACAGGTTACCTGCCACGTTCATTTGATATTGGTTCTTGAAATTGACCTTCTGTACGGTCACGTCATCGCTGGTATAAAAGTTATCTGCGCCGTTGGACATATCGGCTCCTATGGCTGTGAGCGAAGTGACAAGAAGGGTGAGTAAAACGAAGATCTTTTTCATTGGGGATCCTGTCGATGGGGCGTCATCAGTGTTGGGAAAACGTCACTTGCACATCTCGTCGGCCCAGCGCTTGAGCCAACTTCGCGGCGTCGTCCACTTGCCCAAGGCGGGTGTAGGCGTAGGTCGAGTTGAAGTTCGAATAAAAGATGACCAGGGTGTCCGTGCCGTACGCCATCAAGTCGCCGTTGCGGATCGTTCCCGGCTTGCTGGCTTCGGCAGGTAGCGCTCGGGGTAGGGTGGCGTATTTCTCGTTACGGTTGAGATCGCTCATTGGCAACCTCAGTGGCAACAACGTGACAAACACGCGGGTGGCCGCGTTGTCGGCCAAGGTGATGGCGAAGCGGTGTTCGCCGACGGTCATCCACATCACCCTGTTCTCCGTTTTCGAGGACGCCGACGCGGCACCACTCATCGTTGCGTAGCCGCCAAACACGAGCATTACCGCCAGCAAACCACGCCGGGCCGATCGCATCGCAGTTGTGCATGGGTTTCTGTTCATAGGGTTCATGGTGACTTGGGAACAGTGATGCGACTAGCTAATGAATGCTTAACAAGGCTATAAGCATGGCTAATCAATCTGCTTGAAGTGCTGCTGCCATGGTCAAAAGAAACCTCAACGATCTGCTGTCTTTCGTCACGGTGGCGCGCGAAGGCAGCTTCACGCGAGCTGCCGGGGCGCTGGGCGTCACCCAATCGGCGCTGAGCCAGGCAATCAGTGGGTTGGAAACACGCTTGCAGATCCGCTTGCTGACGCGGACCACCCGCAGCGTTTCGCCGACCCTTGCTGGCGAGCGGCTGTTGCACGCCATCGGCAATCGCTTCGATGAGATAGAAGCCGAACTGGATAGGCTCACGGAAATGCGCGACAAGCCCGCGGGCACCGTGCGCATCACCTGCGGCGATCATGTCCTGCGCACGACCTTGCTGCCCAAACTGACCGGTCTGCTGCACGATTACCCGGATATCAATGTCGAGTTCGACGTCTGCTACGGATTTCGGGACATCGTGGCGGATCGTTTCGATGCGGGCGTGCGCCTGGGCGACACCATCGACAAGGACATGATCGCGGTCCCGATCGGCCCTGCGTTGCGGATGGCTGCCGTGGCGTCGCCTGCGTACTTTGCCAATCGCGCCGTTCCCGGGCATCCGCGCGACCTGGTGAACCATCATTGTATCAACCAGCGTATGCCGACATCGGGTGGGCTTTATGTCTGGGATTTCGAGCGACGGGGCAAGCAGGTGAACGTGCGAGTGGACGGCCAGCTCATTTTCAATACGTCGACTCATATCGTGCAGGCGGCAGTCGCTGGGCTGGGCATTGCCTATCTGCCAGAAGAGGAGTTTGAACCCCATCTTCAAGAGGGGCGGCTGGTGCGGGTGCTGGAAGATTGGTGTCCGCCGTTTTCAGGCTACTATTTGTACTACCCCAGCCGGCGGCAACCTTCGCCTGCGTTTACATTGGTTGCCAATGCGTTGCGTCAATCCGATTAAGGGCGAGCGATGGTTCACATAACCACAGTGGGCGCATGTCGATTTCGTTCAGGCGGCGCGGATTAACGGGCAGGGCTTTCAAGAAGTCGCTTTCAGAACACGTTTCGTCGTCCATGTGCAATCGCCAACCCCCGGGAGTGGCAAGCTGTGAGGATGCCCCGGACCAGGTGCGCCAAAGACACCTGGCCGGAGAGCGAGAATGGCGATCGGATGTGCCACGCTACCGTGACGTGGGCCGGTCGCCGCAGCCAAGACTCCGGACGGCTGCCGCTATGCGGCGGTGGCGTTCGAGATGCCGAGGTACGTTTATGCCCGATGAGACGCTTCACCTGCCTTTGATCCATAGCGTGCTTGCGCGCGAAAAGGACACCCCCGGTGCCTTGCTGCCTATTCTCCATGCCATCCAGGCAGGCTGCGGGTATGTCCCCGACAGCGCCGTCCCGGAGATCGCCCACGCCCTGAACCTCAGCCTGGCTGAAGTGCGCGGGGTCATCAGCTTCTACCACGACTTCCGTACCACGCCGCCGGCGCGCCATACCCTGCGCCTGTGCCGGGCCGAGTCCTGCAAGAGCATGGGTGCCGAAGCCCTGGCTGCGCAGTTGCGCGAGCAACTGGCGCTGGATGATCACGGCACCAGCGCCGACGGCAGTATCAGCCTGCGGCCGGTCTATTGCCTGGGCGCCTGCGTCTGCTCGCCGGCCCTGGAACTGGACGGGGAGTTGCATGCGCGGATCACGCCGGAGCGTCTACGTCAGTTGGTGAATGAGTGCAGGGAGGAGGGCGCATGCTGACGCTCTGTATCCCCCGCGATTCGGTGGCCCGTGCCGTGGGCGCGGACAAAGTCGCGGCTGCGTTGACCGTTGAGGCTGAACGTCGACAGTTGCCGTTGCAGGTGTTGCGGACCAGTTCCCGTGGCCTCTATTGGCTCGAGCCGCTGGTTGAGTTGGAGACGCCTGAAGGGCGCTTGGGTTTTGGCCCGGTCACGGCCCAAGACGTGCCGGCCCTGCTCGATGCGCTGGCCCATGATCCGGGCAGCCATCCTGCTGCCCTGGGGCTGGTGGAGAACATTCCTTATCTGAAAAGCCAGCAGCGCCTGTTGTTTGCCCGTGCTGGCATCACCCGGCCCTTGTCCCTCGATGACTATCGTGCCCAAGGCGGATTCCTCGGCCTGGCTCGGGCGATCCAGATGGATGGCGCGGATGTCGTTGCCAGCGTGCTGGATTCCGGCCTGCGCGGCCGTGGTGGCGCGGCGTTCCCGGCGGGCATCAAGTGGCGCACTGTGCGTGACGCGCAGGGGCCGCAGAAGTACGTGGTCTGCAATGCCGACGAAGGCGACTCCGGTACGTTCGCCGACCGCATGCTGATGGAAGGCGACCCTTTCCTGCTGATCGAAGGCATGATCATCGCCGGCATCGCCGTCGGCGCGACCATGGGCTACATCTACGTGCGTTCGGAATACCCGGACGCCGTCAGTACGCTGAACGACGCGCTGCACATCGCTCGCGAGGCCGGTTACCTGGGCTCGAACGTGAGCGGCAGCGGTCGCGCCTTCGAGCTGGAAGTGCGGGTCGGCGCCGGTGCCTATATCTGTGGCGAGGAAACCGCGTTGCTGGAATCCCTCGAGGGCAAGCGCGGCACTGTGCGCGCCAAACCTCCGCTGCCGGCGCTGCAAGGCCTGTTCGGCTTGCCGACACTGGTGCATAACGTGCTGACCCTGACCTCGGTGCCGATCATCCTGGAGAAAGGCGCGCAGTTCTACCGCGACTTCGGCATGGGCCGCTCCCTCGGCACGATGCCGTTCCAACTGGCCGGCAACGTCCGTCATGGCGGCCTGGTGGAGCGCGCCTTCGGCTTGAGCCTGCGGGAGTTGGTGGAAGGTTACGGGGGCGGTACCGCCAGCGGTCGTCCGCTGAAGGCTGCGCAAGTGGGCGGGCCGTTGGGCGCCTGGGTGCCGCCCTCGCAATTCGATACGCCGCTGGACTACGAAGCATTCGCCGCCATGGGCGCGATGCTTGGCCACGGTGGTGTGGTGGTCGCCGATGACAGCCTGGACATGGCCCAGATGGCCCGGTTCGCCTTGCAGTTCTGCGCCGAGGAGTCCTGCGGCAAGTGCACGCCGTGCCGGATCGGCTCTACCCGTGGGGTGGAAGTGGTGGACCGCTTGATCGCCAGCACCGAAGTCGGTGACCGCCAGGAACAGGCCCTGCTGTTGCAGGACCTGTGCGACACGCTGCAATACGGTTCGCTCTGTGCCCTCGGTGGGATGACGTCCTACCCTGTCGCCAGCGCCCTCAAGCATTTCCCCGCCGACTTCGGTCTGGCGACCACGGAGGCTGACCAATGATCACCATCTTCGATCCCAGCACCGATATCGACCTGGGCACCCCGGCGCGTGACAGCGACGTGCAGGTCAGCCTGACCATCGACGGGCGTGAAATCAGCGTCGCCGCCGGCACCTCGGTCATGCGTGCCGCGGCCATGCTCGGCACCACCATTCCCAAGCTCTGCGCCACCGACAGCCTCGAGGCCTTCGGCTCCTGCCGCATGTGCCTGGTTGAAATCGACGGCATGCGCGGCTACCCCGCGTCCTGCACCACGCCGGTAACCGAAGGCATGGTGGTGCGCACGCAGACGTCCAAGCTCGCCACGCTGCGACGCAATGTGATGGAGCTGTACATTTCCGACCACCCGCTGGACTGCCTGACCTGCCCGGCCAACGGCAACTGCGAATTGCAGACCGTAGCGGGGCAGGTGGGGCTGCGCGAAGTGCGCTATGGCTACGAAGGCGCCAACCACTTGGCCGAGGCCAAGGACGTCTCCAACCCGTATTTCGACTACGACCCGAGCAAGTGCATCGTCTGCAGTCGCTGCGTGCGTGCCTGTGAGGAAATCCAGGGCACCTTTGCCTTGACCATCAGTGGGCGCGGTTTCGATTCCCGGGTGGAAGCGGCCGGCGGCGACAATTTCCTCGATTCCGAATGCGTATCCTGCGGGGCCTGCGTGCAGGCGTGTCCGACGGCGACCCTGATCGACAAGAGCGTCGTCGAGATCGGCCAGCCGGAGCGCAGCGTCATTACCACCTGCGCCTATTGTGGCGTGGGCTGTTCGTTCCGCGCCGAGATGAAGGGCGAACAACTGGTGCGCATGGTCCCGGACAAGAATGGCCAGGCCAACCACGGCCACTCCTGCGTCAAGGGCCGCTTCGCCTGGGGCTACGCGACCCACCCGGATCGCATCACCAAACCGATGATCCGCAAGCACATCAATGACCCGTGGCAGGAAGTCAGCTGGGACGAAGCGGTCACTTATGCCGCCAGCGAACTGCGCCGGATCCAGCTCAAGTACGGGCGCGACTCCATCGGTGGCATCACCTCCAGCCGCTGCACCAACGAAGAAACCTACCTGGTGCAGAAACTGGTGCGCACCGCGTTCGGCAATAACAACGTCGACACCTGTGCCCGTGTCTGCCATTCGCCTACCGGTTACGGCCTCAAGCAGACCCTGGGCGAGTCCGCCGGCACGCAGAATTTCGACTCGGTGATGAAGGCCGACGTGATCCTGGTGATGGGCGCCAACCCCACCGACGCGCACCCGGTGTTCGGCTCCCAGCTCAAGCGCCGCTTGCGTCAGGGCGCGCGACTGATTGTCATCGACCCACGGCGCATCGATCTGGTGGATTCGCCCCACGCCCGCGCCGAGCTGCACTTGCAACTGCGTCCAGGCACCAACGTGGCGATGCTCAACGCGCTGGCCCATGTGATCGCCACCGAAGGCTTGATTGACCAGCCTTTTGTCGAGGCCCGCTGCGAGGCGACGGACTTTGCCCGCTGGCGCGATTTCGTCAGCCTGCCGGAAAATTCCCCTGAGGTCCTGGGCCCAGTGTGTGGTGTGCCTGCCGAGCAGATCCGCGCCGCCGCACGGCTCTACGCCACCGGCGGCAACGCGGCCATCTACTACGGCCTCGGCGTCACCGAGCACAGCCAGGGCAGCACCTCGGTGATGGGCATTGCCAACCTGGCCATGGCCACCGGCAACATCGGTCGCGAAGGTGTCGGGGTGAACCCGCTGCGTGGGCAGAACAACGTCCAGGGCTCCTGCGACATGGGCTCGTTCCCCCACGAACTGCCCGGCTATCGGCACATCTCCAACGAAGCGGTGCGCGCCGAGTTCGAGCAAGCCTGGAACGTGACCTTGCAACCCGACCCGGGCCTGCGTATCCCGAACATGTTCGAGGCGGCGCTGGACGGCACCTTCAAGGCGCTTTATTGCCAAGGTGAAGACATCGCCCAGAGCGACCCCAACACCCAGCATGTGACGGCCGCGTTGTCCGCATTGGAATGCGTGATCGTCCAGGACATCTTTCTCAACGAAACGGCCAAGTTCGCCCACGTGTTCCTGCCGGGCAGCTCGTTCCTCGAGAAGGATGGCACCTTTACCAACGCCGAACGCCGCATCTCCCGCGTTCGCAAGGTGATGGACCCGTTGGCCGGCAAGGCCGATTGGGAAGCCACCATCGCCCTGGCCGACGCCCTGGGCTACAAGATGCATTACAACCATCCTTCGGAAATCATGGATGAAATCGCCCGCCTGACGCCGACGTTCTCCCGCGTCAGCTACGCCGAACTGGAGCGCCACGGCAGCCTGCAATGGCCGTGCAACGATGCCGCGCCGGACGGCACGCCAACCATGCACATCGAGCAGTTCGTGCGCGGCAAGGGCCGCTTCATGCTCACCGGCTACGTGCCCACCGAGGAGAAGGTCAACAACCGTTATCCGCTGCTGCTGACCACCGGCCGCATCCTCAGCCAATACAACGTCGGCGCCCAGACCCGGCGCACCGAAAACGTCGCCTGGCACGAGGAGGACCGTCTGGAAATCCATCCAACCGATGCCGAGAACCGCGGGATCGTCGACGAAGACTGGGTCGGCATCGGCAGTCGTGCCGGGCAGACGGTGCTGCGCGCGAGGGTGACCGAGCGAGTGGCTCCGGGCGTGGTCTACACCACGTTCCACTTCCCGGAATCGGGCGCCAACGTGATCACCACCGACAACTCCGACTGGGCCACCAACTGCCCCGAATACAAGGTCACGGCGGTGGAGATCGTGCGGGTCAGCCAGCCTTCGGAATGGCAGAAGCGTTACCAGGCCTTCAGTGATGAACAAGGTCGCCTGCTGAGGGAGCGTCGCCATGCCGAGAAAGCCGAGGTGCGTCGATGAGCTCTGAAAGCCTGATCAAGATGGCCAACCAGATCGGTCAGTATTTTGCCAGTGAGCCGGACCACGCGGTGGCGGTGCGTGGTGTATACCAGCACATCAAGAGCTTCTGGACACCGACCATGTGTCGCGACTTGATGGCCTGGCAAACGAAGCATCCCGACGCTGTCTTGCACCCGTTGGTGTTGGCGGCATTGATGGAGTTTGAAAAAGCGGCTTAGGAAGGAAGTGCTGTAGAACTTGCACACGGCCCCGGCCGGCGCCCTCGTCAACGACGAAGGGAACCGACCGGGGCTGTGGCATTTCAGTTATTGATTATTGACGGTGATGTAGGGATCCCAGGTGTTGTTCGGGCCGATCTGGTTCAGGTTACGGTCCAGCAGAACGAAGACGATTTGGTACCAGAGCTTTCCCGGGCTCAGCGCAGTGGACTGCCAGACGGTATAGGTCACATCGGTCTTGGCGATGCCTCCTGGGGCGCCATTTTCCAGATAGGGCACAGGAACGCCGGTGATATTGAAAGTTTGCGGGGTCGAGATGGTGCCCTTGTAATCACCGCCCTGATGAGGGTCGCCGATCACGACGTTTTTGATCAATGCGATGCGGTCGAAGTTGCGCGACAGCGTGGTGGCGCGCCAGCGAATGATGTCGCCGGGCTTTACGTCGAACCACAACTCGTTACCGCCTTCGCCTTCGCCGCTGGTGATGTTGGCATGGCTGTCGATGGCGCTGCGGGTCACCAGCATGGCAATCGCACCGCCAACGTCATTGGGGTGGGCGAGCAGGTAGTCGGCATCAATATTGACAAGCACATCAATGGTTTGGGTCGCTCCAGACATTTTGTTGCTCCTTGAGGTAGTGACAGTGACGACCGCGCCTGCAAAGGCGTCCGGGCCACCCGGTCCCTGGGTGCGGTCTCGGGAGGAACGATAGGTGATGGCGTTGTAGTGTCAAATTTCGAATTCTTGACGCTGGCCAAGCAGAGCGAAGCGCAGCACGACCAAGGCTTTGATTTACCTGTGACGTAGTCGATGACTCAAGGGGGGATGGGTGGTTTTCTGGTGGCATCAGTAGCCGAAGGCGTACTGACGTTGTCGGCGATTGCCCGCCATGCCGCCAGCGTTGCTGATGAATAGCCCCGATCTTCCTCATTCATTTCTGTATGCCTTTTGAAACACTCGAAAAAGCGACACACTGTCCCGGTGTGCAGAATGTGAGGCAAGTCATCACGGGCTGGACGATATAACAGCGGCCGTAGGTGATAGCGAAAAATCTCGGATTAAAGTTATAAGATAATCGCGAACGATTCACATCAATCCAAAAAAACGCATTGACATTTAGCTATATGAGGATAGGATGAATCCACACGATAAATACGTAGAACAATCCAAAGCGTTTGCGGGCGAACCTCGAATCCTAATCCTTCAATGGCTTAAGGAGCCCCGTGCGCACTTTTCTCATCAAGTTACGGGTGACCCCGCGTTGATCGGCGTGTGCGTAACGTTGATTACTGAAAAACTCGGCATGAGTCAGCCAACGGTGAGCAGGCACTTGGATCTATTAAGGCAAGCAGGTTTCTTGCGCGTGAACAAAATTGGCAAATGGGCATTTTACTCAAGAGATGAAACTGTAATCGATGAATACAAAGCTTGGCTGACGCAGCAAGTTTGATGGATAGGGAGCTTGTTCAGTATGGATAGCGGCGTTTTTGGTGGAGTCATGGTCATGTTGTGCTGGGGGGTGTCAGACTTTATTCAAAGCCTGATGATTCGCCAGTTGGGTACCGCAAAAACAATGCTGGTTCGCAATATATTTACCTTCATGGTGGCCTCCCTCTTGGGGGCCTATTTGATCATTTCAGATCAGCTCAGGTTCGACACCAACGCCGTGTTGATCATCACCTGCAGCTCTGCCGCCTACGTATCAGGGTATTATTTCTACATGCGCGGGTGTGAAGTCGGAAACCTGTCCTTGGTTTCTCCGATTGCTTCTACCTACAGCTTGGTCACTATCCTTTTTTCTATCGTTTTCCTCCAGGAAAGGTTGGCCCCGGCTGCCTGGGTTGCCGTAGCTATTATTTTTATTGGTATTGTCATGACCTCCGGCAATATCTTCCGATCACTGCGTGGCGGCTCGCAAGGCTTCCTCCAGGCTATCTTGGCCATGGCCGGTTTTGGCGTGGCCTTTTTTATACTTGGCTTTTCCGCAAAAACACTTGATGTCACGAATGCTTTCTTTTACTCGGCATTAACTCAGGCTGTTCTTTTTAGTTCATTGGCATTGCTCAGGAACGGCAAGCTGGAGAAAGGGGACGTGACGCCGCGTCGCGGCTGGATTTTCTTTGCGCACTCTTTGCTGGTTAATGCGGGTTGGGTGTTTTATATATTCGCCTCCAAAATGGGTGACCTCTCGTTAGTAACACCTATCAGTTCGGTATACTCCGGCGTGACGGTATTGTTGGCTATCGCGATCTACAGAGAGATAACGACGGTGGTACAGAAAGTTGGAATAGGTACGGTTCTTGTTGGGGTCTTTTTGCTAAGTTACAAATAACCGTCACTCTTTATCCAGTGGGCAACCCTCGCTTTAAAAGACATTTTATATTGTTGTGCTGAATGCATCGGTTGGTCATTTAGTACTGCATGCATACCCATTTAAGTTCTGTGTACCGATCACGGTAGAAGGAGTTCTTGGAATGATGCAGCCGCCAATATGCCCCATCACTTACTCGCCCGTTTCACTTGACCTCGTCGCTAGAATCGATACATGGGCGAATCAGTACCCCGAGAAAATAGCGATAATGTCTCGCGGGCAGCCGATGACTTACGCTGAACTTTCAAACCGAAGAAAGGCGCTCGCCAAGCACCTCATCCGCCAAGGCTTTGGATTGGGGAGCAAGATTGGGATCTACATGCCCCGGGAACCTGACCTGATCGTCGCGCTGACGGCGGTCCTGTCGATAGGGGCCCTCTTTGTTCCTCTCCCTCCTGACTCGCCATTACAGCGTAATGAGCTTATCGCCACGCTCGCCAACCTCGATGCCGTGATCAAACCCCAATCCGTCGATCTTTCACGATGGCCGGTGGGCGCCTTTTTAAATATCGAAGACGTCGATTGGAGCGATTCGCTACTGCCCTTTGAACCCGTTATCGATGATGTTTCGCTTGCCTATATGTTATTCACTTCAGGCTCGACGGGTCTTCCCAAGGGCGTGATGGTCCGTCGGCAAAATCTTGCCTATTTTTTATCTGCGATTAATGAGGTGATCAATTTTTCGGCATGGGGCGCGCTGGTTTCCACGACGACCTACGGCTTTGATATTTCCATCCTGGAATTTTTCCTGCCCTTGGCTCAAGGTGGAACGCTGTACCTGGCCAGCGAGCAAGAGGCCAGGGACGGACAGGCGATCGCGACATTACTCGATCAATGTGACCGTGCGCTGCTTCAAGCCACCCCAGCCACCTGGAGACTGCTGATAGCAGCAGGGTGGCCCCGCTCCTGCGCCGTCGGAGCGCTGTGTGGCGGTGAAATATTGCCCGTCGAGCTGGGTAAGGAAATCTATCAATCGGCGCGGGCGGCATGGAACCTTTATGGGCCGACAGAAACAACGATTTGGTCTTTCTGTCACAGATTACGGGCTGACGACTTTATCGGTTCTGCCACAAGTGTCCCCATAGGCCAGCCATTGCCTGGCACTCACTTTCGATTGTGTCCGTCAGATGATCCCTTAGCGTTCGAGCTGGTGATTGAGGGACCTGGGGTCAGTGCCGGTTATTTCAATCGGGACGATCTGACGCTGGAAAAATTTCAGACAACTGAAGCAACGGGCAGCACTTCAGCGGCTTACCACACCGGCGATCGGGTTCGACGGCAGCCGGATAGCTCCTTGGTTTTCATCGGACGTAAAGACCGACAACTGAAGTTGAACGGTTACCGCATCGAGCCGGGCGAGGTCGAATCCGCCCTCCATCAGTCCGGCCTCGTCAGTCAAGCGGTCGTCACGCTTGTGGAACACGCTCACGATGACCACCGGCTGGCCGCCTATGTCGTGCTGGATAACAAAGCGTTGGGGCAGCAGCGCGATGCGGATGCCGGGCTCTGGCTCGACGTGTGGGAGGCGGCTTATCTGTCGGCGCAGAAAAACGAGGTCGCCAGTGCCGAAAGTGGCTACACCTCAAGTTTCTCCGGCGAGTTGATTCCGGACAGCGATCTGCGTGAATGGGTACAGGCGACAGCTTCTCGAGTCCTGGCTTTCTCAGCCCATTCGGTTCTGGATGTAGGTTGTGGTATCGGGATGACTGGCGCCGCGCTGCTGGAAAGAGGCGTCCGGCGTTATGTGGGCTGCGATGCTTCTGAAGCGGCGGTTGAGTCCGCGCGAAGACGGCTGGAGGCAGTCGGTAGCCATACAGCCTCATTTGCGCTGGTAAAAATGGCGGCCCATGAGCTTGATGCGCTGGGTGAGGCACCTTTCGACGTCGTACTTCTGAACTCCGTCATTCAATACTTCCCAGGCATTGATTACCTTGTCGATGTGCTTCAAAAAGCATCCGCATTGTGCAAAGCAGGCGGCGTGATTGTGATCGGCGATGTTCCCTACGCGGCTCTGAAACCTGTCTTGTCCGCTGCCGCGAGTCGCACCCGCAAAAAGTTTCAGCGTGCACTTCCCGCGATCGGAGAAGGGGAGTTGTGGCTCGATCCTTTGCAGATCAAACAAGTGGCCTACACGCTTGAGCGAATCGTCAACGTAGAGACCGAGTTGCGAGCAGGGCAAGGCAGCGATGAAATGACGCGTTATCGTTACGACGTCGTCATAAGGCTCGACACGGATGACCGAGCGATCTTGAAACCCGTTCCACGCTACTCCTATCAACAGGAGCGTCTATACGAGCAAGACCTGAGTCAATGGTTGGCATCCGCTCCTCCGGCGTTTGTGCTGACCGGTGTTCCGAACGCCAGGATCAGCCTGGACCTGCAGCTTTCCAGAAACGCCCCCTCAATCATTCCAGACGAAGCTTACGACCCCGAATACATTCGCCGTTGGGCCTCCAGCCGCCATCGTCAAGCCAGGGTGCGCTGGAACGAGAGTCTCCCGGCGGGGATGATGGACGTATTCGTCGGGCCGCATGACAGCCTGGATCCCACTTTTGAGCCTCGTCCTCCCGTGGGTCGCGCGCCGGTTGAGCCCGTCGTTGCCAGGGAAGTCGACGACCTCGCTATCCGGCAAGACGTCATCGAGAAACTCAAGGATTCCCTGCGAACCCGTGTTCCTTCGTACATGATTCCCGCCCATTTTGTTTTCCTGGAGCGTTTCCCGCTCACGTACAACGGAAAGCTGGACGTCGCAGCGCTCGAGCAGCTAGCACCTCACGTTCAACCCAAGCCATCGCCAGCAGAAGACGATCAACCGTTGTCGGTAAAACAGCGCCTGACGCGAATATGGTCCGACCTCCTGATGACCCCTTCGGTACATCCCATGCGGAGTTTTTTTGCCCAGGGAGGCTCCTCTCTGCTCATCGTGAACCTGACCCGGACATTGAACGATGCCTTTGGCTTGAGCCTTCAAGTCACTGAGCTTTTTGAAGAAAACAGCATCGACGCGCAAACGCGCTTGATTCGCAGAAAGCTGGGATTGGATGACGCCTCGCCCTCGAAGTTGATGACTCCTCCCAGTATGAGCCGCCGGAGCGCGGCCATTGAATCAGCGGCTCGTAAACGCCAGAAGCAGTTATAGGTGCCGCGTGACCAAGTCACCCTCAATTTCGGAGAGAACAGGATGAGCGACATCAATTATCACGGAAATGAGATTGCCGTTATTTCCATGGCTTGCCGATTCCCGGGCGCCGATTCCATCGAGCAGTTCTGGGAAAACCTGACATCGGGTCATGAGTCCATTGAGCCTGTTTCTCTGGGCGCCTTGCTAGAAGCGGGTGTTCCGGCTGAACGGGTTAATCGGGAAGACTACGTACCCATGGCGGCTCGCCTGAACAATGTCGACGGGTTCGACGCGGGTTTTTTCGAAATGTCAGCACGCGAGGCAGCGATTACCGACCCCCAGCATCGACTGTTACTCGAGTGTGCCTGGGAGGCGTTGGATGCCGCCGGATTCAGCAAGGACCGTGAGGCCTTGAACATCGGCGTGTTCGCTGGTGCAGGTAACAACAATTACCTTCACACCAATGTCATGGGGGAGGAGGACATCAACGAAACCGGCTTTTTGGACAGCAGCGCCGGTTTCATGAATTTGCTGGGCAACGATAAGGATTATCTGTCGACGCGGATCGCTTATAAATTGGGGTTGCGTGGCCCCGGCCTGAACATCCAGACGGCGTGTTCGACTTCGTTGGTCTCGATTCATATGGCGTGCCAGAGCCTGCTCCTGGGCGAGTGCGACGTTGCATTGGCCGGGGGCGTGACCGTCCTGGTGCCCCATGCCCAGGGGTATGTCTACCAAGAGGGGATGATCCAATCGCCAGATGGGCACTGTCGGGCATTCGATGCCGCCGCGCGGGGCACGGTCTTTGGCAGTGGCGCCGCGCTGGTCACGCTCAAGCGGCTTAGCGATGCACTGGAGGCGGGTGATTCCATTCAGGCTGTCATCAAGGGATCGGCCATCAATAACGACGGTTCCAATAAAGTCAGCTTTGCCGCCCCCAGTTCCCAAGGGCAAGCCCAAGTCATTGAACGGGCACTAGAGAATGCGGAGGTGAGCGCCGCAACGCTCGGCTTTGTAGAGACCCATGGGACAGGCACCCCACTAGGCGATCCGATAGAGTTCAAAGCGCTGATGGATGTGTTTACACAGCACGGCGCCCAGGCAAACACCTGTGCATTGGGCTCGGTGAAAACCAACATCGGCCACCTCATCGCGTCGGCTGGCGTGGCGGGCTTTATCAAGACGGTGTTGGCGCTCAAGCATCGGACAATTCCCGCCACGCTGCATTTCAAGAGCGCCAACAAAGACATCCATCTGGACGGCAGTCCATTCTTCATCAGCGCCAAAACCCTGCCTTGGCCGACCACCGATTCACCCCGCCGCGCAGGCGTCAGCTCCTTTGGGGTGGGCGGTACGAATGCCCATGTCATTCTCGAGGAGGCTCCCCTGACATCGGCGCCTTCGCTGAATGAGTCCGGCGGTCCCTACCTGCTGGCGCTGTGCGCGAAGGATCGAGGCGCCCTGGCAGACCTCATCAACCAGTACCGCGAATTGCTCGAACGCCCGGCTGCGCCAGCGCTGCGCGATATCTGTTACAGCGCCCGTGTCGGGCGTGCTGAATTCCCTTTTCGATACACCGTGTCGGCCCGCCAACCGGAAACCCTCCTGGCAAAACTCCAACAAGCAGACAAAGATATTCACTGGGTCGACCCTGCCAAGGAGACCGGGCTGGTTTTCGTGTTCACAGGTCAAGGTGCCCAGTTTCCAGACATGGGCAAAGATCTCTACCAGCATAACGAGGTGTTTCGCGCGTCTATCGACCGTTGCGATGCTATTGCGCAAACCTGCATGGGAATGTCCCTGCGCACGATCCTTTTTCCGGCGCCAGGCGATGAGGCCGGGCTTATAGATCAGACGCGCTATGCGCAACCTGCCTTGTTTGCGCTGGAGTATTCCCTTGCACAGGTTTGGCTGAGCGTTGGCGTTGTCCCCGATATTTTGCTCGGGCACAGTCTCGGTGAGTTTTCGGCCGCTTGTGTGGCGGGGGTGTTCAGTCTTGAAGACGGTATGACCCTGGTCGCCGAGCGGGGGCGCCTCATGCAGGCGCTCCCGCTGGATGGCGGCATGTCAGCGGTCTCGCTGAACCACGACGAGGTGCGCGAGTTGCTGGCCCGGCACGCCATTGATCTGAGCATCGCAGCCGTCAACGCCCCGGGCAACGTGGTGGTTTCCGGCGCCCTGAGCGAGTTGAGCAGGCTCTTCCCGGTGCTCGACACCCTGGAGGTCAAGTACACACGCCTGAATGTCTCCCATGCGTTTCACTCCGAACTGATGGAACCGATGCTCGAGCCATTCGCCTGCGTTCTGGGGCGCATCAAAATGTCGGCACCGCGCTATCCACTGATCAGCAACCTCAGCGGGGAGATAGCCAAAGAGCGCCTAATGACGTCGGAGCATTGGCTTGACCATGTTCGCCAGCCCGTACGCTTCATGGACTGTATCCGGGGCGCATTCAAACATGGTGGTCGGACGTTCCTGGAGATCGGTCCAAAGGCGGTGTTGTCGACGATTGGAGCCGCATGCCTGCAAGCTGATGACGCCGACCAGACCACCTGGGTAACGAGCCTGAGCAGCAAGGTCGCAGATCGCGAACAGATGCTCGAAAGCGCGGGGCGCTTGTTCGAGGCTGGGATTGAACTTGACTGGGAGATCCTTTTAGAGGGCTCGACGGCGACACGCATAGACACACCCAACTACCCGTTCCAGCGGATGCCTCATTGGATAGGCCCTCGCGTTGCGGCACAGCCTCAGTGGATGACAGCCGTGGACTGGGTGCAGCGCCCCATCGAAGCGCAAGTCACCGATGTCGATCAGAGCGCCCCAGGAATCTGGCTGTTGATTGGAGGGACGAGCGAACTCGTCCAGGGCATCCGGAACGGCCTGTCAATTCGTGACGAGCACTGCATTCGCGCGATATTTGCCACTGATTGCCGTCGGGTCAGCGCCACTACCTGGCACATCAGGTCGGACTCCCCCTCGGATATCGACGAGGTGTTTCGAACACTGCCCATTTCAGCGCAGAACCCGCTCAGAGGCGTTGTTCACCTCGGTGGGACCGTGCCTTTGTCCGCAGAAAATCATCCTTTAGACAACGCAGATCTGGGTGCCCTGAATGCCGGTCTCTACAGCGTGTTGGCCACGTTGCAAGCGCTGACGAGCAGCTCCAGAACCGAGACCGCCAGGCTTTGGGTCGTGACGCGCGCAGCGGTAAACGTGCGTTCCGCTGCTTCGTCGATCAACGTTTCGCAAGCCACTCTTTGGGGGCTGTCCAAAGTGATCGCGCAGGAGGAGCCGGCTGTTTGGGGCGGGTTCATCGACTTGCCTGCGAGCATCGAGGATGTCGATGCCGATTTGCTCCTGGCAGCGCAATTGATGCTTGCAAACGGGCAGGAAGATCAATTCGCTATTCGTCATTCCAGCGTTCATGTGCCCCGACTCGTAGCGGTGTCGCCCGCTAAATCGAGGCCTGTGGCGCTCAGTCCGGAGGCGACCTATCTGGTCGTCGGTGGGCTGGGTGGGCTAGGGCGCGAGGTCCTTGCAGGGTTAGTGGAAAAGGGGGCCCGTCATTTGGCGGTGGTCGGACGCAAATCGCTGGAAGCGACTGGCTCGACCGTGCTGGAAATGTTTAGGCGCCAGGGTGTGGATATCGACTACCTCACTCTGGATATCGCATCCCATGAGGCTGTTGAGCCGCTGATGTCGTACGTAGGTGCCCTGCAATGGCCGTTGCGCGGTGTGCTGCAGTTGGCGGGGACGGTTGAGGATGCTGTCCTCTCGACATTGAGCACATCCTCCCTCAGGCGTGTCTTGTCGCCGAAGCTGCAGGGCACCCTGGTGCTGGACCATGTTACCCGCGGCCAGTCGCTGGACTTTTTCGTAGGCTTCTCGTCAATCAGCGCGTTGCTGGGGTTCAAGGGCCAGGCGAACTACGTGGCGGCCAACAGTGCGATGGACGCCATCATGGAAAACCGCGTCAGTTCGGGATTACCGGGTTTAAGCATCGCGTGGGGACCTTGGTCATCCGAGGGCATGGCCAGTCGGGTCGACAAGGTATTCAAGAAGCGCCTGTCGACGTTAGGCATCAATTACATTCCTGCGAAAGTCGGCCTGCAAAAATTGTGGGACAACTTGAGCGTACAAGACGTCGTCGGTATGGCACCGATCGACTGGGCGCCTTACAAGGCGCATTTACAATCCAGCGACTGGCCGTACCTATCGCTCATTGATGCGCAACACGCGGCGGCCAAAACCATCGTGGAGCACGACACCGTTCCCTTTCTCGAGGCGGTGTCGTTGCTGGATGACGAGCAACGTCAGGCATTCATCCGGGGCAAGTTGATGTCCGTTGCGGCCCGGGTTGCAGGCAATCTCGATGCCGACGCAAGTCCAGTGGACAAGTCGCTCACAATGATGGGTTTCGATTCGTTGATGACCGTCGAATTTCGCAACAGTCTAAAAAAACTCGGCATTAACTTCCCCCTGGACAGGCTTATCGTCGGTGCCACCCTCAGCGATATCAACGACTTCGTACTTGAACACCTTGGAGCGGTCCGCCGAGGCAACGCAACCGAGCGAGCCGACAGCCGTCCTCCTGAGCCGCAAGAAGTGCAGACATCGGACTGCGTGGTTATTCCCAAACCTAGACCGGAAGCAACGCTTCGCTTGTTCTGTTTTCCCTATGCAGGTGGTGGGCCCGCGGTATTCAAAGGGTGGGCGGACCGGTTGCCCGATCATATCGAGCTTTGCTTACTGCAATTGCCTGGTCGTAATGCACGACTGAGGGAAAAGTCGTACACCCGCATGGAAGAGTTGGTCACAAAACTGACCCCTGACCTGATTCCCTATCTGGACCGGCCGTTCGCATTCTTTGGCCTGTGCTTGGGCGGTGTACAGGCATTCGAGGTGGCTCAACGCCTGGTCCATGTTCATAACCTGCACCCGACCCATTTGATTTTCGCAGGGAGTCGAGCACCGCACTTTTACAACGAGCATCAATTCGCTTCCGATGTACTGCAGTTCAATTACGAGTCTGACCATGAACCCGCGGCGAGCGATGACGGCGAGCTCATTGCAATGCTCAAGGAAATGAATTTTGCCAACAATCAAGCGCTGTTCGATGACGCTGAAATGCGTGCCTTGATGCTTCCGATCATCAAGGCTGACTATGAAATCAATAACACCTATCTGTACGAGCCCAGCCCCCGTCTCGAAGTCCCCATTACCTCGATTGGAGGGCGCATCGACCCATACGCCACGGGCGTGCACATCACCGGCTGGCGTGAGCATACGACCCATGCGTTCAAGTCGGTGTTCTGTGCGGGGGACCATTACTTCGTGGAAGGGCAGCGCGACCTGATCGCCAGTCTCGTGGTGGACACCCTCGCCAGTTCCGCCCCTTCAAACATCAGCCGCTCAGCAGAAACCGTCCATCAATAGGAGAGTTCAAATGCCTTCATTTTTCGTACGTACTGCGCTGTGCTTGGTTCTAAGCCTGACCGCTCACTTGGCTTTCGCGTCATCCGACGCTCGCTCGATCCGGTTCTACGATGGCGGCTGGGAGAATATCCAGATCGACAATCATATCGCCATGTACATCCTCAAGCATGGATACGGTATGAACGTAGAGTCGGTAAGTCTTGATATCGCGCAAATGCAAAAAGCGATGGAAACGGGCGACATCGATATCAATATGGAAATGTTCACATCGCTGATGCCTCAGTGGGTCGAGGACCAGCGGGCAAAGAAAGCCATCCTCGATTTCGGTCCCACTTATGAGCGTCTCTCGCAGGCATTCTACGTGCCCACCTACATGATCAAGGGCGATGCCAAGCGCGGAATCAAACCCACGACCCCTGATCTGAAACGTGTCGAAGACCTTCCCAAGTATGCCGAGGTCTTCAAGGGCGCATCGGAATCAGGCAAGGCCACCTGGTTAAACTGCATCAGCAGTTGGGCGTGCCGGGAAATCAACCTGATTAAAATGGCCACTTACGGTGTGGATCGCTCTTTTACGCCAGTGGAACTCAAGTCTGAGTCAGCGCTCAACGCCGCGATTATTTCAGCTTACGAGAAGGGCCAGCCCTTCATGACCTATTACTGGGACCCAAGTCCGCTGATGGGGGAACTGGCCCTGACACGCCTTGAAGAACCCGCCTACAGCGAAGCCTGCTGGGACGCCATCAAGGATAGCCTTGCCCAGTTCAAGGAGGGTGTCGGAAGTCAACAAGCCTGCGCCTATGCCGATATCTCCCTCAATAAATATACGTCGGCTAGATTCGCCAAAGAGCATCAGCCCGTCATCCCTTTCCTGAAGTCGATGTTCGTTGGAACCGATACCATCCGGACGCTGGCGACACGAATGGTCACCAACAAGGAAACCCCCGAGCAAACGGCGCGTTATTACTTGCGTAACCATACGGCTGATTGGAAGGGGTGGGTGCCTGAAGAGGTGTTCAAGAAGGTTTCCGAGACGCTGTAGGCGTTGATATACGGCCTACGCGGTAAGGCTGTAAAAGCAGCGCATGAGGTGTGTCTGGCGAAGCGGGGTGGTTGGTTTGGGGCCGCTTCTCGACCCCACGGGAAGTGACGATCAGGTCTCGGATTGCTGGGCCGCCCAGTGTTTCATTTCTTCGGCAATGAAGTGGTTCACCAGGTCGCTGTACATCTTCTCGATGGCATCCGGACTCAAGCCCTCGGCCTCAGCCCATTCCCGCCGTGTCGCCAGCATCGCCTTGAAACGCTCCGGCGCGCGTACCGACGTGGCTGAGGTCTTGAACTTCGAGGCGGCGAGTACGTATTGAAAACGCGCGCGCAGCAGTTTGATGATCGCCTGATCGAGGGCGTCGATTTCGCCTCGGATGTCCTCCATGTTGACGCACTCCGAAGGTTGCAGCCGATTGCAGACTTCCATGTAGATCACTCCATTGGTTTGAGCAGGATCGGCCCAGCCTGGGCCGATGTGTTGATGGGGCTTAAAAATGCCAATCCTCGGCGCGAACGACCCGGCAAAAAGGCCCGGCCAGCGTGGCGTTGTGATGGGCGATGATCACTGGCGCCTTCACGTCCGGCGTGTCGGCGCAGGTATGACCATCGGCGATCAGTACCGCATCGAAGCCCAGGTCCCGGGCAGCGCGGCAGGTGCTGTCGACACAATACTGGGTTTTCATCCCGGTGATAACCACGCCCTCGGCGCCACAGGTCTTCAATTGCTCGACCAGATCCGTCCTGGCAAAGGCATTGGGGCGGGTTTTTTCGAAGATAACCTCGTTGCCCGCCAGCCGCAATTGCGGCAGCAGTTGCGTCAATGGGCTTCCCGGTTCGATAGGCGAGCCGGGCGGGCCGACATGGCGAGCCAGGAAGATAGGGGCCCCGGCGCTGCGGGCCTTGGTCAACAGGGCATTCAACCTATCCAGCAGCGCGTCACCAGCCCAGGGTTTATCCGGGCCGTGAAACAACCCGACTTGCATATCGAGGATTAACAGTGCGTGCATGGTGCTTTCCTTGCGTGTGGGCCAGCGACGCAAGGGCAAAAGAAAAGGCCCTTACCATCGCTGGCGGGCCTTTGAGATTCGTGTATTAACCGCTCACGACACCTCACGACCCGCCTGGGCGGTCGTGGTCGTGGTGGTCGAGGTGAGCTTTGGGAAATTCATGGTGCTGACAATATCGGCAGGCCATCGGGTTTGGCAAGCCTGCTCCCAAGGAATGTCGTGGATCTCTGTGGCGAGGGGATTTATCCCCGCTCGGCTGCGCAGCAGTCGCAAAATCGGTGCCTGCGCTGTATCGCAAACGTTTCGACCTCGACGTTGACTCAAGATCATTGAACCCAGGTCCGCAGCGACAGGTCCCTCGTTTGTCAGGAACGAAAAACAGGATGGACCCTACGATGCGATCTATTGACCTCGTCAGCCTCTCGTTTGCCACGCTGCTGTGCGTGGCCTGTTCAAGCCAACCGCCCGCCACATGGAGCTACGCCGACGCTCAAGGACGGGCCAATCTCCCGCCCGACCAGGCCTACCCCGAGCTCTTCGAGGCGGTGCAGCGCGGTCAGGTGTTCACCGACCAGAAGCATTTCGTGGACGCACTGCCCAACCGTGACCCGGCCCGGATCCGTGCCGATTACCTCGCCCAGCGTGGTCGCGATGGCTTCGATATCAAGGCTTTCGTGAAAGACAACTTCATCGAGTCCGGCGCAGCCGAAAGCCCGGCCCCCAGGCCCGGCGCTCCGATCAAAGAGCACATTGACAACCTCTGGCCGGTGCTGAGCCGCTCCTACAGCCAGGTGCCGGCCTACAGCAGTTTGTTGCCATTGCCGCAACCGTATGTGGTGCCCGGCGGACGCTTTCGCGAGATGTACTACTGGGACTCGTATTTCACCATGTTGGGGCTTGAGCAAAGCGGCGATCAGGCCCAGGTCCGCCAGATGACCGATAACTTTGCCTACATGATCGACACCTACGGCCACATTCCCAACGGCAATCGCACCTACTACCTGAGCCGGTCACAGCCGCCATTCTTTGCCTACATGGTGGAGTTGCAGGCGCGTATCGAAGGTGACCAGGCCTATGGGCGATACCTGCCGCAGTTGCAGAAGGAATATGCCTATTGGATGGAGGGCTCCCAGGCACTCAAGCCCGGCGAGGCGGCTCGACATGTGGTGAAACTCGCCGACGGCAGCGTGCTCAACCGCTACTGGGACGCCAGCCCGACGCCTCGCCAGGAATCCTGGTTGCAAGATGTCAGCACCGCCGAACAGGCGCCGCAGCGGCCCAAGGAGGAGGTCTGGCGTGACCTGCGCGCCGGCGCCGAAAGCGGCTGGGACTTCAGCTCGCGCTGGTTGGACGACGGCCAGAACCTGGCGAGTATCCGCACCACGGCCATTGTGCCCGTGGACCTCAATAGCCTGATCTATCATCTCGAGCACACCATCGCCAAAGCTTGTGAGACGGTGCAAAACAAATCCTGTGTCCAGACGTATGGCCGGCGCGCCGAACTGCGCCAGCGGGCCATCGAGACACATCTGTGGAATGCCGACAAAGGCTTCTACGTGGACTACGACTGGCAACGCAACCAGCAACGTCAACAGCTCACGGCCGCGACGCTGTTCCCGCTGTACACGGGCCTGGCCTCCGCCGAGCATGCCAATCGCACCGCCGATGCGGTGCGTGACGGCCTGTTGCGTGCCGGGGGCATCGCCACCACCCAGGTCAGCAACGGCCAGCAATGGGACGAACCCAATGGCTGGGCACCGCTGCAATGGGTCGCGGTGCAAGGATTGGAGCGCTACCGGCACACCGCGCTGGCGCAACAGATCGGCAGTCGTTTCTTGCAGCAAGTCGAGAACCTCTACGGCAAGGAAAACAAGCTGGTAGAGAAATACGACCTGTCCGGACGCGGGGATGGCGGGGGAGGTGGTGAGTATGAATTGCAGGATGGCTTTGGCTGGACCAACGGCGTGACGCTCAAGTTGCTGGGTAAGTATGGCGAGCCTGCCCCGGTGGCTGGGCAAGACTGAATTGTGGGAGCGAGCCTGCTCGCGAAGGCGGCGTACCAGCCGCACTCAATGCTGCTGAACCACCGCTTTCGCGAGCAGGCTCGCTCCCACAGGAGATATGGGGTGTACATCAAATATCACTGTCACCCGAATTGAGACTCACTTTTTTGGGAAGGACAGATAGCTTTTGTGGCGAGGGAGCTTGCTCCCGCTCGGCTGCGCAGCAGTCGCAAAAACGCTGTCTGCGGTGTGCCTGGCGAAACGGTGTGGGTGGTTTGGGGTTGCTTCGCAACCCAGCGGGAGCAAGCTCCCTCGCCACAGGGGCTGGGGCTTGGTGTGATCGGGAACCAAGCCGTTGCAGGCTCGCTACTCATGCACCGTCACTCGGTTGCGCCCGGTCTTCTTCGACGTATAGAGCGCCTGGTCGGCCCTGGCGATCAGCTCGGCATGGTCGTTCGAGGGCTGGCTCAGGTCGGCCACGCCCAGGCTGATGGTGAAGCGGATGGTCTGGTCGTTGAACTCCACTTCCAACGCTTCGACGGCCTGGCGCATACGCTCGGCGAAAATCCGTGCGCCGGCCTTGTCGGTGTCTGAAAGCACCACGCCGAACTCTTCACCGCCATAACGCCCGGCCACATCGGACTCACGCACGTGCTTGCGCAGCAGGCTGGCGACTTGCTCGATGACCTTGTCGCCCGCTTGATGACCATAGGTGTCGTTGACCCGCTTGAAATGATCGATATCGAGCATCACCAGGCTCAACGCACTGCCATAGCGCTGGTGGCGGGCGTGGGCGGCTTTCAGGTTGCTCTCCCAATGACCGCGGTTGTACAGCCCCGTCAGCCGATCGGTGCTGGAGAGTAGTTGCAACTGTGCGTTGGCGGCTTGGAGCTGATGCCGATTGGTGGCGACGTCGGTGACGTCATAGATCACCAGGCAGATGTGCTTGATGGTGTTGTCCGGCGAGCGCAGCGGCAACAGGGTGGTGTTCTGGTACATGAACGCTTCCTGGCCGGTGATCGGTTGATAGCTCTTGAAGCGCATCAGGTACGGACGCTGCTCCCAGACCGTGAACGCCGGCGTGCCCAGGGTCGCGACGCTTTCCACCTTGCGGCTGAACCATTGGCGATCGATTTCAGGGAACAGGCTGAAAAAATGCTGGTTGTGAGCGTCCTTGGGTTGCACCCCGGAGCGGTTCTCCATGAAGGTGTTCCAGACTTGCACGCGGTATTCGCGGTCGAGCACCACCACCCCGACGTCGATGCTCTGAACGATCGCCAGCAACCAGTGGAATTCATTCAGATCGATGGATTCGCTCATGGCTCAGTTCATCAGGTAGGCGAGTTTGTGGGTTAACCGTTCGATGGAGTCCTCCGTGAACAGCAGCAACAGGTCAAAACGAATATCGTGCCCTTCCAGGCTGTAGCTGATTTCCACCGCCAGGGTCTTTTTCCAGTGCTTGCTGTTGTCCCGGATCAATTCCTCGATGGCCGCGTGCTGGCCGAGAATCTGCGGGTGGCCCTGGGAAAACACCACGTCGATCTGTTCGGCAATGCTGCTCAGGCATGCGCCGATCAAGACGCTGGAAAGGTCCAGGAGCATTTCCAGGTCCGAATAGTCGGCGCTCTGGCGCTGCATCAATTGCGCGATGTCGGCGATTTCCGAATCGTGGAAGATAAGCAGGGCTTCGCCGGCAATGCCGCTGCCGATAAACCCCTGGCAAATGGCGGTGAGTTGCTGGGAGCTGCCGACGTCGTTCAAGGCCATGTGCAACTCCCCGACCTCGAGGAGGTTGACGTTCGGCACTGGCAACTGCACGAAGACCCCCAGCACCTTGGCGATCAGCGCTGCTGCCCGGCCGATGGCCACGTTGACGGTCTCGCGAAATGCATCGTGAAAACCGATGGCCACGTTCGTGGCCGAACGATTCTGCGGCGGCACCTGGCCGGGTTGGGCCAGTAACCCTAGTCGCGCCAGCGTCTGGCGCAGGTCGTTTTCGTCGAACGGTTTTTTCAGGAACGCCAGGGCGCCCAACTCCAGCACGCGGCGCACCGCCTCATCCTGGACGTCACCGGAAATCACGATCACCTGCGCCTTCAAGCCCTCGTCGCGCAAGGCGCTCAACACTTGGTAGCCGTCCATCTCCGGCATGGTCAGGTCGAGCAACACCACGTGGCCCAGGCCTTGGCGTATGGCGTCCATGGCCTGGCGCCCGTTGATCGCCTCGGTGACCGAAACCGGCCAGTCTGCGGGCAGTGCACGCAACACCTGTTTGCGCGCCATGTTGGAGTCGTCACACACCACCAGAGGGATCAACGACACAAGGACATCCATCGAATTTCAATGGCAGGAGAGGAGGTGTTGCGTACGTCATTCATAGGCTTGCAAAGACCCTTTTGATTAACGAATCGGGTTTATCAAGCGTGGTGTCCAGCACCAGACACTGCTGGACACGGTTGTATTGAAACTGGACCAATAAGTCAGGGACGTCAACTGCACTTCGTCATCGAATCCTAGGCAAAGCCACGGTCGGCGCGCGATTGGGCGTGGCAGGCGGGGTTTGTGGTCTATAGTTTTCAGCAGGCGGTCGGTGACCCGCAGTCCGTCAGTGGGAACAACGCAGGGAGCACACCATGGCGATCCAACGGGCGAGTGTCATGACGTCGGCCCCGAGTGTCGTCCATCGAGAAAACGCCCAGGCCGATGCGACGAACACGCTGTTTCGGCGCGGCTTCGACCAGGCCAGGGAAGCCTATATCCTGTTCCCATCGCTGGCCGTCCTGCTGCTGTTGCTCATGTGGGCCGGCACCCAGTACCTCATCAAGGTCGAACACGCTCGTGCGCAGCAGGGAATCGCCGAAGCGAGCCTGGAAATCGGCGCCACCTACGAAGCGCAGACCCTGCGGGCGGTGCGTGAAATCGACCAGACCCTCAAGTTGGTCAAGTACACCTACGAGTCCGAGCGCGAGCCCAACCCATTGCCCAAGCTCAAGGCGCGCGGCTTGCTGCCTTCTGCCTACTTGTTTGACGTCAGCGTCGTCGATGCCAGCGGCCGGGTCGTGGCCAGTACCCAGCCGAGCGAGGCCGGCAGCAGGATGGCCAAGGATGCGCTGCAAACCCTAGGGCCAGAGACGGCGCTGTCGATTAGCCGCCCATGGAAAAGCCCAGCGACGGGGGAATGGAAATTGCGTTTCAGCCGGCGGCTCGATCGAGGGGATGGCGGGTTCGCCGGGATCGCCATGATCGAGGTGGACGCGGCCTATTTCGTCAGCAGCTACGACCCCTCGAAGCTCGGCGCTCACGGCTTGCTCGGCCTGCTGGGCATCGACGGTATCTTTCGGGCACGGCGCAGCGGGGAAGCGATCTCGGCCGGTGACCCGATCGATTACGCCAGCATGGTGCCGGATACGGAAAACACGGAGGCCGTACGCGCGATCAACCCATGGGACGGCGTGCGGCGCTATACCAGCGCCCGCCAGCTCTACGATTTTCCGCTGGCGGTGATCGTCGGGTTGTCCGAGGAAGAACAACTGGCTGCGGTGACCCGGCAAGCGCAGCGCTATCTCTGGCGCACGGCGGGCGCCAGCCTGCTGCTGGTGTTGTTGGCGGGGCTGCTCGCGCGGATGAGCTGGCAACTGGCGCAAAGCCGCTTGCGCGCGGGCGAAGCGAAAATTGCCTACGCGGAAAGTGTCGAGTACCTGGCCTATCACGACGGCCTCACGGCGTTGCCCAATCGCAGCCTGTTCAGCAAGTTGTTGAGCCAAAGCATCCGTGAGGCCAGCCGTTACGATCGGCAATTGGCCGTGCTGTTCCTCGACCTCGACCGTTTCAAGCAAGTCAACGATACGCTGGGGCACGATGCCGGCGATCAACTGCTCATAGAGGTGGCGCAGCGCCTCGAGGCGTGTCTGCGCAGCAGCGATACGGTGGCCCGGTTGGGCGGCGACGAATTCGTGATCCTGTTGCCGGAGCTGTCGGAGGACAACGACGTGGCGACCGCCGCGCAGAAAATCCTCGGCGCGATTGCCCGGCCTTTCAACCTCCAGGGCCAGGAATTTCGGGTGACTGCCAGCGTCGGGATCAGCGTGTTTCCACAGGATGGCCTGGACGAGCAGACCCTCACGAAAAACGCCGATATCGCGATGTACCAGGCCAAGCAACGTGGCAAGAACAACTTCCAGTTCTACTCCGCGAAACTGAACGCCGATTCCCTGGAACGGCTGACCCTGGAGTTGAGCCTGCGTCACGCGCTGGAGCGCCAGGAGTTCCAACTGCATTACCAGGCCAAGCGGGACATTCGCAGTGGCCAGATCACCGGCATGGAAGCGTTGCTGCGCTGGAATCACCCCGACCTGGGGATCGTGGCGCCCATGCAGTTCATCCCCATTGCGGAAGAGACCGGTTTGATCGTGCCGATCGGCAAGTGGGTGCTCAAGACCGCCTGCCAGCAAAACGTCGCCTGGCAACGACAAGGCCTGCCGCACCTGGGCGTCGCCGTAAACCTCACGGCACGGCAGTTTGCCGATGAGGACCTGCTGACGGATTTGGCCGAGATATTGGCCGAAACCGGTATGGATGCGCGCCTGCTGGAACTGGAAATCGCCGAGCGCCTGCTCATGCAGGACGTCAAGAGGGCGCTGAGTGTGTTGACCGGGCTCAAGCGCCTGCAGGTGCGTATCGCCATCGATGATTTCGGGATCGGTTATTCGTCGCTCTCTGCCCTCGAACAGTTCCCATTGGATGTCATCAAGATCGACCGCTCGTGTATCTGCGACACCAGCAGCGTGTCGGAAGACAAAGCCCTGACCGAGGCCATCATCGCGATGGGCCGCACCCTCAGCCTGACCGTGGTCGCCCAGGGCGTGGAAACCAAGGAACAGGCCGATTTCCTGCGGGACAATGCGTGCGATGAGTTCCAGGGTTTCTATTTCAACAAACCGATTCCCGCCGACCAGTTCAAGTTATTGCTACAGGCCCAGGCAACTGGTCCAAACCTCGATACGTAAGGGCTCATACTCATTGTGGCGAGGGGATTTATCCCCGCTGGGCTGCGAAGCAGCCCCAACACTGACGACTCAATCCACCAGGTAAACTGGAGTTTCAGATTTTAGGGCCGCTGCGCAGCCCAGCGGGGATAAATCCCCTCGCCACAGATTCATCTGCTGCCTTAAGTGAGTGGGTTACCTAGTCATTGCGCGTCAAGCGGCAGTGCCCGGACGCTGTCATCCAGCTCCCGCGCGTCGATATAGCCGATGGTGTCGGGGTTCTCGGCAATACGTTTCTTGACCTCCGCGCCGCTTGGAACCGCCTGCGGCGGCTGGCCCCTGCCAGTGAAGATGATTTTTGACCAATGTGCCTTGAGCTGGGCTGCGGACTTGCCGGTGAACGTTGTATAGAACTCATCGCGGGTCGGAGAGTCTTCTGTCTGGTCAATGGGAATCGCCTGGCCGCCGCCGGGAAAACGGCTGGCCTTGCCCAGGAAAATATCCGCCACCTGATTGCGCGCGAGTGTCTTCACCGGGCTGGACGTGGCGACGACCACCACGACGTCGGCCTTGACGGCAGCGCTGGCGGCGCCCAGGGCGAGCCCCGCCACAGCGAATCCGATGAGCCTCACAACCCGCATGGCCTGCTCCATCAGAAGACAAAATCCACAGCCAGGCTGATGACGTTGAGCGAGCCCCCGGACGTGAAGTCCGGTTGGGTATTGATCAACGGACCGACCGAGTTACCCTTGAAACGCGTGTGATCGAATTGCACTTTGGCATCCATGTTCTTGGTGAAATCCCAGCGCACGCCCAGGGAAAGGGTCTGCTGGCCTTCGTTCGAACCCAAGACCGAATTGAGCGCCCCGTTGAGCTCGGCGGCCGTGCCCGCCAAGGCGGGTGGCAAGGCCGCTATCGTCAGGCCCGGGCTGGAGACTTCGGTTTCGGTCCGGGAGCGTGCGTAGGTGACGTAGGGCGTGAACGCTTCGATGCGGTACCCGCCGCTGATGTACCAGGCACTGGTGCGGCCCAGGCCGGAGCGGCTATCGAGACGCCCCCATTCGCTCATGACGAACCAGTCGCCCGGATCGTAGCTGGCGCCCACACCGAGAAATTCGACGGGCGTGTCGTCGGAGTCGTAGCGATCGGCGATGGCGATGCCTTCTGCGCCGAACGCTCTGAACGTATCGAAGAGGGAGTTGAACTGCTCCAGGGTCAGGTCGGCTTTCATGTAGGTGATACGCGTGGTGAGCACGTCGAACTCGGTGGTATTGGTGATTCCCCAGAAGTTTCTCGTCAGTGCCTTGCCGGCCCCGTCGGGCTGCCGGCTGTCGGTCTGGCCGTAGTGAGCCTGCACGGTATTGATGATTGCATCGACATGAAACCGGTAGCTGCCATCGATGCCGTCGCTGCTGGAGATCGGCATCAGGCTGTAGACCTCCATGGGCGCGCGCACCCAGGGCAGGGTGTAGCCCACTTTGCGGGTATCGGACACCAGGAACGTCGGCAACACGGTACGGCCAATGCGTGCGTTGAAATCCGGCGTGAACTGGTACTTGACGTTGGCCCACTCGACGAAGGGCCGGTAACTGTTGTCGTAGCGCTGCTCGGAAATGACCTGCACCACGGCCGAAAGCTGCGGGGTGAAGGTGGCGGTCAGTTGGGCGCCGATCAGGCTGTCGACGTCAGCGCTCCAGTTGCGTGAATGCCCGGCGCCATTGGGCTTGAAGATACTGGAAGTGAAGTCGGCTTTTTTCTCGCTGGAATGGACGATCCCCACCGTGCCGAAGCTGCTCAGCGAGAATATCTCGGCGACGTCGGCACTGGCGCCGCCGGTGTACAGCGTCACGACGACCAAGGCCAAGGTATTGGGTTTTTTCACCATGGGCTCAAGGTGACCTCGTTGCGTGGATCGCCATTCGTCTGCTCCTTGTACGGTCGGCTGAAACTGCGCGCCATTACCTTAGTCTAGATCGCCAATTTGAGCGTAAAGGTCGCACCCGTTCCCGGGCCGTCGCTGTGGGCCTCCAGCGAACCGCCCATTTCCATGGCCGCCAGGACGCAGCTGTGCAGGCCAAACCCATGGCCATCCTTGCGTGTGGTAAAGCCGTGGGCAAAGATCCGCGTCAGGTTCTCCGGCGCGATGCCCTCGCCGTTGTCGATGACCTTGATGACCAAGGTGTCGTCTTGGGGCATCTCGCTCTGAAGGATGATTTGGGGAGCCGGCTCCGACCGGTCGCCCATCGCCCGGCTGGCGTTTTTTATCAGGTTGATCAGGATCAGCAGCAGCCGGTGCTTGTCCAGTTGCAGCAGGGGCGTTTCGGCCAGGTTTCGCACAACGGTGATCCGATGTGCCGCGATGATGCCGGCGTTCATGCGCAGGGCATCCTCGATCAGTTCTTTGATTTGTACGGTTTCGGCAAGGCTGGATGGACCTGCATAGGATTGCTGGGCGGCGACGATTTCCTTGATGTGATCGACGCTTTTGCTCAGTTGGCCGAGCTCTTCGGTCATGCTCTGTTGCTCGATCGCCAGTGCGTCCACCAGTTGGTTCAGGTAGCCGGGCAAAAGCTTGCCTTTCTCGTCGTGGGAGATGAAGTCGCCAAGGTCATCGGCGTGCTCGTTCATCATGTGTACTGCCTTGCCAAGGCCCAAGGCCTTGCTGGTGCGCAGCTTGCGGGTGACCAGGTCGGCAGAAATATTCACGCTGTTAAGCACGTTGCCGACGTTGTGCAGCACATTGGTGGCGATTTCGGCCATGCCAGCCTGGCGGGCGGCGGCGGCCAACTGGGTCTGCGCTTCGGCGGCGCGCAAGCGGCTTTGCGCCAGCTGCCAGCTCATCCGGGCGAGCAGGCCCACCAGCAATACCAGCACCAGGCTGCCGCCCGCCGCGCGCCAGAGGTAGGTACGCGCTTGTTGGTTCACCGCGGCCAGTTGTTCTTCCTCGGACAACCCGACGATCACCGCCAGCGGAAAATCGTAGAGCTGGCGGGCACTGGTGTAGCGCCGCACGCCGTCCCAACCGTTGATCGAGAGCTTCGCCTCGGTGTTTTCAGCGTCCGGCACCACCGCCGTGTAATTGACCGCATCGCCGGCCGATAGCGTTTCCCCGGTGCGCCGTACGCGAAAGATGCCGTCCGTACCCAGCAGCCCGAGCGCACCCTGGTCGCCGAGTTTCGAGGCGTCGTAGCTGCTGACGAAATAGGCCGCATCCACTTCGACCCTGGCGAACCCGGACAGCCTGCCATCTGCGGCATCGAGTCGCCGGCTGAAGCGCAAGCGCCATTCTCCAGTGATTGGGCTTTTCCATGGGTGGCTGATGGACAACGAATCGCTGTGTCGCAGCGTTTGCTGTTCATCCGGGTCAGCGATGTTTTCCCGGTCGTTGACCCGCGTGGTCGCCACGAGCCGGCCGTCCGGATTGACCACGCTGACGTCGAACACCAAGGCCGGCGGCAACAAGGCCCGCTCCTGTAGGCGGCGCAGGGGATTGGGCTCGTCCTCGGTCTCAAAGGTGTATTTGACCAGCTTGAGGGTCTGATCGATTTCATGGATGGCGCGCAACATTTGCGCTTCGTAGGTAGCACCCATCTCCAGGCTGGCCGTCGCGGCGCTCTGCTGCGCGCGAAGATGTTCAACCTTGATCAGGTAGAGAGTGGCGCTCCAGACAACCAGCAACAGCAGGGCGGCCAGCAGCGGGAACAGGATGTAGGCTTCCTTGGCCTGGTCGAAGAAGCGCCGAAGCGTGCTGGCTTCGGTACCGCCATCGGCTTCTGCACAATGAGCGGTGCCAGGGGCCAACCTCAGTGTCTCGGGCCGCTGGATCGGCATGGCTTGCTCCCTGCATTGTTCGACCGGAGGCTGGTGAGCATCCGACACGGTTACGGCTCGAGGGGGTGTTGCTCCTGAAGGCCCGAGCGAAAGAGCCTGGATCTGTCAGAACTATAGACCACAAACTCTGCATGCCAATTATGCGAAGAGGGATGGAGTGTCGCGCAGGTTCATTTGCACTTTTTCAGGGATCTGATTGCGCGGGAAGAGGGCACATTTTGAATTGAACCCTGTGGCCCAAGTGCATCCTGTGGCGAGGGAGCTTGCTCCCGCTGGGCTGCGCAGCGGCCCCAAATCAGCCACACCGTTTCGCCAGGCACACCGCGGACACCGCTTTTGCGACTGCTGCGCAGCCGAGCGGGAGCAAGCTCCCTCGCCACAGATCTATCTTTCCCATGCTCTATTTCGTAGGCACAGGATGCGGGTTCACACCGCTTGCTTGACCTTGCGATGCACCCACTGCGCCTCGTCCTGCAGTTCCAGGACCTGCCTATGGAAGTGCTCCAAGGAGGCGCTGTGGCCGACGCTGATCAGGATCGTGTCCGGCAGCGTCTGCCTGAGCAGTTGATAGCAACGCGCTTCGTTTGCCGCATCCAGCGCCGAGCTGCTTTCGTCGAGGAATAGCACTGTGGGCCGGGCCAGCAGGGCCCTGACGAATGCGCAGCGTTGCTGTTCGCCGACGCTGAGGGTCTGTGCCCAGTCCCGCTCCTCTTCCAACTGATCGGCCAGCCGTTGCAGGCCGACTTGCTCCATGACCTGGCGCAGCGCGGCATCCTCTTCGCGATGGGGTGGGTTGGGGTACCAGAGCGCTTCGCGCAGGCTGCCCAGCGGCAGGTAGGGTTTTTGCGACAGGGTCAGGGCGCGCTCGCGGTCATAGCTACTCGAGCCGCGAGCGTGATGCCACAGCCCGGTAATCGTGCGGATCAATGTCGATTTACCGTAGCCGGACGGCGCGCTGATCATCAGGCTGTCGCCGGGCTTCAGTGACAGATTGAAGCCTTTGAACAACGGCCGGCCATTGGGCAGCCAGATGTCCAGGTCCTTGATATCAAGGCCGCTGGCCTGCTGTTCGTGCCTGACCTGGGACTTGACCTCGACGTTATCCAGGCGCTCCTGGAAGCCGACCAGGCGGTCGATCACCGATTTCCATTCCGACAGTTCCGGGAACACGCTCACCAGGTAGGCGATGGCCGCATGCACTTCGCCGAAGGCCGCGCTTATCTGCGTCAGGCGACCGAGGGGAAAGGCCCCGGCGAAGAACTGTGGCGCCATGATGAACATCGGGATGACCGTCGCGCTGCGCAAATAGAAGGTCGAGTAGCCCATGATCAGCTTCTGTTTCTTCACCAGCGCCCAGAAGTTTTCCAGCGCCGCGTCCAGGCGACGGTTGAAGCGTTCGTTCTCCACGACTTCGCCGCGGTATTGCGCCACCGAGTCAGCGTTCTCCCGCAGGCGGATGAGCGAGAAACGAAAGTCCGCTTCACGCCGCTGTTGCATGAAATTGAGGCTGGGCAGCGCGCGTCCCAGCCAAAAGGCCAGGCCGGTGCCCAGGAACGCATACACCAGGGCGATCCACACCAGCAGTCCCGGAATGACGATCGACTGATCGTTAAATGGCACGCTGACGAGGCTGGAGGCTTGCCAGAGGATATGCAGGAAGGAAAACAGCGACACCACCGACGTCAACAGGCCCAGGCTCAACTTGAGCGACTTGACGATGAACAGGTCGATGTCTTCGGCGATCCGCTGATCGGGGTTGTCGACATCGGTTTCGGTCAGTTTCAGCTTCTGGTAGCGCTGGCTGTCCAGCCACTGGTCGAGCATGTTGCGGGTCGCCCAGCGCCGCCAGCGGATGGTCAGCTTTTGCTGAAAGTGAAACGCGCCCACGGTAAAGACCGCCGTGCCGATCTGCAGCAGGATGAATTGCAGGCTGCCGATCAGGAAGCCGTGGTAATCCAAGGCTTGCAAGGCGTTATAGAAATGCAGGTTCCAGAAGTTGGTAAGGATGTTGACGCCGACCAGGCACAGGGTCATCAGTACGGTGCCCAACAACAGCAAGAGGGCCGGGTACTTCTGCTCGGAGGCCCAGAAAGGCCGCGCGAGACGCCAGAAATTGCGGAGTGTGTGCATGGGGTTCTAGGTGAGCCTGGTCGCTAACGACATTGAGTTTGCAGGGGAGGGAGGATAGGATCAGCCAATGCTAATCGTTTGCATTAATTAGGGAAAGCCACGGGAGCCCTGTTATCGAATTTCCAGAATGGCTTAACCAGGCCTGGCCGCCGATACAGCGGGTCATCCGGCAGACACCTGGCGATCAGCCTTCCATCGCGTTGAGCCAGCTTGCCGATCCTGCCGTGCTGCAACCCTTGCTGAGCCGATTCGCCCTGCGTTACCCGGGGGTGAACCGCGCTGCCGTGGTGTCGCAGTGGTCGATGAACTACATGAGCATTGTCTTGCCGGCCACCCTGGCCTGTGTGCTGACGCGTCGTTGCGCCATCGAGTTCTGGGGCGAGGACGCGCGGCTGTTTCACGACGACGGCCAGCCGGCGGCGCTGGGCCTGGCTACCGGGTTGTCGGACTTGGATGCGGATGACCGGGCGGTTTACTGGTCGCGGTTGGTCCACGAGCACCTGGCGCCACTGTTCGGCACATTGGCCGCCGCCGGTGGCCTAGCGCCGAAAATATTGTGGGGCAACTTTGTCGCGATCTGGGACGGCGCCTTCGCCAGGATGGACCCGGACCTGTCCAGGGATGGTTTCGCCGAGGCGCACCAGTGGCTGGAGCCGGTCACGGTGAACAATGGCCGCTTGAAACTGCGCGGCCTGCAACGCATGGTCGAATCACCGGCACCGCAGATTTGCCCCAGCTTGCCCTTGCGCCGGCATTGCTGCCTGCATTACCAGCTGCACGAGCCGGTTGAAGGCCAACCGCCGGTGCTCTGTGAATCCTGCCCCAAGCTGCACCGCCTGCCGGTGGCGGAGCAGGTGAGTTACCTGCATTACATCTATGAGTAGGGCGTCGTTTTCTTTTGGGTTGGATTGGATTGGATTGGGTGCATATCCGTTGCTGCGGTAACGGCTGCTTAGGGTTCCGCCCTTACGGCGGGTCACTTTTGGAAGAGCGCCAAAAGTAACCAAAAACGCTTTGCCCCACCACTCGGTGCCTCGCTAGGGCTCGGCATGCCCTCACTCCGGCATTGCTCCGTGGGCCGCCGCGAAGGGCCATCCATGGCCCAGCGCGGCTATC
>NZ_JAGDEZ010000020.1:0-117830 GCF_017498305.1 Pseudomonas sp. OA65 | reverse complement strand
GGGGGGGGGGGAGGGGTGGTCCCGCGGAAGCGGGGGGCGAGGGCCGGGGGTGGTTGGCCTGGGGGGCCGGGGGGGCCTGGGGGGGGGGGGCCGGCCCCGGGGGGGGCGGACGCGGGACCAAAAAAGGGAGGGGGCTGCTGCGCAGCCCAGCGGGAATGAATCCCCTCGCCACAAAAGCTTCCAGCTATCACGCCATAGATTGATCAACGGTGAACACTGTGGGAGCGAGCAAGCTCGCTCCCACAGGGATTTTTGCCCTGCATCAGATTGGGCGTTGGAAGGCATAGTCCCGTTCCACCTTGCACACCCGCGTTTGGCAATGGGCATACCAGGTAGATCGGCCTCGCTCACGAATCGCGCTGTGTTCGGGATGTTGCTTCCAGGCCAGGATCGCCGCTTCATCGCGCCAATAGGACACGGTAATCCCCAGACCATCGTCGCCACGGGCCGATTCAACGCCTAAAAATCCAGGTTGTTCCCGAGCAAGGGCCAGCATGCGCTCGGCGGCTTCGGCGTAGCCTTGGTCTCCCTCGGTACGCAGGGAGGTAAAAATCACCGCGTAATAATGGGCGCTCATGACATTTGCCTCGCGCAGGCTTCGACAAACGCGCTGACCAGCGGCGGCACGCGGCCTTCCAGTGCGGCCCGTTCAGGCTGGAACAGCGTGGCGACAAAGAACGGATGGTCTTGCAGTTCCACCGCTCGCAGGTCGCCGGCCGAATCCCGGGCAACGGCGTGCAGGCGCTGGCTCAGCAAGTCTTGTTCAAAATCCGGATTGACCCCGAAGCGGCAATGGTAGCCCTCGAACGCGGTTTGTCGGCCGTAGGCCTTGGCGATCAACGAGCCCGCCTCGAACTGGAGGCTGTCGATGGTTTCCACCAAGGCACAGCTCAGCGGCGTCAGCAGCGCCCGTTCAGCCTCGGGAGAGGTTTCACCATGGACGGCATCGACCCAACCCATCACGTGACGGGCATATTCCAGCACGGCGTGCTGAAAACCACCGCAAGTGCCCAGGAACGGGCGACGCTGTTCGCGGGCAAAACGAATGGCAAGCACGGCACCGGCTTCGTTTTGGTAGGGGCTGCCGGGCACGCACCAGACGCCGTCGAAATCCTCCAGCACGGCGGTGTCGGCGATGAGTGACGTTGCCAGCCATTGGAAGCGAATGGCCTGGCCGGTTTGTGTGCCCGCCAGCTCAAGTGCGAGGGGGATCGCCCGGTGAGCGGTGATTTGAGGGTCGTGGTCGCCGACCAGGGCGATGTTTACAGCACGCTGTTTTTCCATGGGAGGCTCGCCGCTTGTTGATTCCTGGTTGCCACTATAGATTGGCGTTCACGCAATCAATATTGGCGTTTACCCAAGTGATCAATGCAGCGACGCACTATCGTCTGGACTACCCCGACCTGTCCCTGATCCTCGCGCTGGTCCGTGGCGGCTCGCTGGCCCGGGCCGCTCGGCTGCTGCAGGTGGACGTGTCGACGGTGTTTCGTTCGGTACGTCGATTGGAAGCGGCCCTGGGTCAACCCTTGTTCGAAAAAAGCCGTTCCGGGTACTTGCCAACGAGCCTGGCCCAGGCGTTGGCTGAACAAGCAGAGCGCGCCGAGCAGGCGTTGGAGGCGGCGCGGGTGGGGGTGGAGCAGGGCGGCGAAGTCATCAGCGGGACGGTACGCCTGACGTGCAGTGATTCAGTCTTGCAAGCGTTGCTGCTGCCGGCTTTAGCGCGTTTCATGCCTGCCTATCCGGCGTTGACCCTTGAGTTGAGCACGTCGAACGACTTCGCCAACCTGAACCGCCGCGACGCCGACATTGCGTTGCGACTGACCCGTACGCCGCCAGAACACCTGGTCGGTCGCAACCTGGGCAAGGTGACTTACCGGGTATGCGCCAGCGCCACGTATCTGCGCTCGGTAGAGGCGGGTGACTTGGCTTCCATGATCTGGATCGCGCCAGACGATTTCCTTCCGGATCACCCCACCGTGGCCTGGCGCCGCCAGCATCTACCCGGCGTGATGCCTGCCTATCGCTGCAACAGCATGCTCTCGGTCACCGAACTGGTGCGGGCTGGTCTAGGCGTTGCGGCGCTGCCGGACTTTCTGATCGACGAACGCCAAGGCCTGATGCCCCTTGGCGAATCGCTGGAAGGATACGATACGGCGCTGTGGCTCCTGACCCGCCCGGACTGTCGGGCCTTGCGCTCGGTGGTGACCTTGTTCGATGAGCTGGGGCGCAACCTGCGCTGGGGTTGAGATTCAGGCCTGGTAACGACTCAGGAACATGTCGAGGGCCGATTCGATGACTTGGGTCTGCTCCTCCTGGGTCAGGCTCGGTTGTCCCATCGAAATCTGCGGCCAGAAAGCGAATGTCTTGAGCAGCCCATGCAGTTGTTGGGCGGCGAATGCCGGCTCCACGGGTTTCAATCGGCCATCGGCCTGGGCCTGGCGAATCCAGGCGGTCAGGCCTTCCTCACGCTGGCCCATGCGCGACACCATGTCCTGGGCTCGCTCCGGGGAGTGAATGGTGGCGGCGATGGCGATGCGCGCCAGGTCGAGGAAATTTTCATCCGCCAGCATATGCAGTTTGGCTTGCAGCAACGTTTGCAGTTGCTCCCGTAGCGGCGTCTGCGAGCTGTAGGGCATGTCCTGTTCTGCGGTAATGCTGTTCCATAACCGATTCAGAATTTCGGCGAACAACGCTTCCTTGCTCGGGAAATGGTTGTACACCGTGCGCTTCGATACGCCGGCGGTCGCCGCGATCCTGTCCATGCTGGTGATCTCGAAACCGCTGCTACGGAATTCAGCAATCGCGGCCTGGAGGATGGCTTCGCGTTTTCGCTCGGTAAGGCGCTGCGGTACGGTCATGGGCAATTCGTCGGTTGAGAGGGGAGAACTTACACTCGGCAGTTTACTTGCTCCCGGGATTCATGCAATCTGGAAACTACACCGAGTGGTGTAGATTTTCTGACGGCTATGCGTGCATGCAACGGCCATCCAGCGTCCCACAACGACGAAGCGCAATGGCGACGACGTCCTTGGAGTTATCGCACCATGACCATTTCCTCTCAGTCGACCGACAGCCCGCCTGCCCACGATTCATCACGGCAAGAGCAGGGCAAGTATCGCAATCACGCCTTTACGCCGCGAGAAGGCTTTGGTACCACCCTGCGCATCATCTGGAACATGATCTTCCACAAGCCGCATTCCACCCGCCCTGCAGGTGCCATCGACGTTCAGCCGCTGACGCGCGCCGCGCTGCTGGCCGCGCCGAACCACAGCGTCTTTCGTCTTGGCCATTCCACCGTGCTGCTCAAGCTGCGGGATAAATTCTGGGTGACCGACCCGGTGTTCTCCGAGCGCGCCTCACCCGTGCAATGGGCCGGCCCGAAGCGTTTTCATCAGCCGCCCATCAGCCTGGAAGAGTTGCCACCCATCGAAGCGGTGATCCTTTCCCACGATCATTACGACCACCTCGACCATCAGGCCATTCTCAAGCTAGCGACCAAGACCCGCCACTTCCTGGCGCCCTTGGGTGTGGGCGACACCCTGATCAAATGGGGCGTCGACGCCAGCAAGGTACGTCAGCTGGACTGGTGGCAAGGCACCGAGGTGGACGGCATCGAGTTCATCGCCACGCCCTCCCAGCATTTTTCCGGACGCGGCCTGTTCGACAGCAACAGCACTTTGTGGGCGTCGTGGGTGATGATCGACGGCGGCACGCGAATTTTCTTCAGTGGCGACACCGGTTACTTCGAGGGTTTCAAGCGCATCGGCGAACAATACGGTCCCTTCGACCTGACGCTGATGGAAACCGGCGCCTATAACGTTGACTGGCCCCATGTCCACATGCAGCCGGAGCAGACCTTGCAGGCCCATATCGACCTCAAGGGCCGTTGGCTACTGCCAATCCACAACGGCACGTTCGACCTGGCGATGCATGCCTGGTATGAACCCTTCGACCGCATCCTGGCCTTGGCCTGGGAACGCAACGTTTGCATCACCACACCGCAAATGGGCGAAGCTTTCACCCTGACGCAGCCGCAACGTGGCCGCGCCTGGTGGCTGGATGTGGAGCCTTCGGCCTATCAGGACCAGGCCGGTATCGCCTAGGCTTTGTACGACAAGTGCCTGCGCGGCGGGTGTTACTCGATCATTGCGTAATCGGAGCGCCCCATCGGGTCTGGCGTCGCGCCCTTGATGTTCATGCCGCGCCCCGGTGCGAAGCCGGGGAAAAACACCAGGCCCTCGGCCTCCAGGCGGAACGCCAGGGCCAGGCGCGTCACGTCGAGCAATTCGCCACCGGCCTCAAAGCGGCGGATGGCCTGGACCGAGACGCCGGATTGTCGAGACAGCTCCTCGACACTCCAGCCCAGCATGGCTCGCGCCTGTGCACAGTGGGCGGGGGTGAACTGATAGACAGCGATGCGTTCCAGGGTGGTTTTGATTGCGAGAGAGGCCATGGGGTGCTCCAAAGCTGTGGGATTAAAAAGTACTGTGTTTTTGTACAGTCGTTTTGAATCCCGATCAATCTCATTTTTTTGATCAATGACCGGCGGTCTTCGCCAACCAGGCGCTCGGCGCGTGACCCAGTACCCGACGGAACATGGTGGAGAACGCAGCGGGACTGTCGTAGCCAAGATCCAAGGCGATGCGCGTCACCGAATCCCCTTCGGCCAGGCGGGCCAACGCCGACATCACACACGCCTGCTGCCGCCACTGACTGAAACTCAGCGCGGTCTGCCGGCTGAACAGGCGATTGAATGAACGCAGGCTGATATGCAATAGCGCCGCCCATTCCACGGGCGAGGCATGGGCGTCGGGGTGTTCCAGGAACGCCTGGCACAGGCTGAGCAGGCGAGGATCCTTGGGCAGCGGAAGGTGCAGGGGCAGGTGGGTGCTGCGCAGCAACTCGTGTAGTAGCAGATGAATCAACGCCCCGTCCCGACCCGCCTCGTCATAGTCCGGCGCAAGCTCCACGGCCTCCATCAGCAACTGGCGCATCAGCGGCGACACACTGATGACCTGGCACCGCGTGTCCATGGCCGTTACCGCGGCCGGTTCGATGTACAGGCTGCGCGTACTCACGCCCAGCATCAGCACTGCATGATCGACCCCCGGCGGAATCCACACCGCCCGTTGCGGCGGCACCACCCAATTGCCGTCCGCCGTGCTGACCTGCATGACCCCGGTGGCACCGTAGAGCAACTGCGCGCGGCGATGGCGATGCAACGGCAATACTTGCCCGTGAGCGTAATCGGTGCCGATGGCAACGACGGCCCTGGGTGTCGCATCCAATAAATCGATCGAACTGTTGCGCATTGGCAGGGCATCCAGGATTGGCGTAATCGCAAACATTATTGGCCTGTTTGCTGCTGCAGGCCAAGCTTCGCCTCCCTATGGTAGGCGCCTCCCATTCCACGGATGCGCCTCGATGTTTTATGTATTGCTCGCCTGTTTCGGCTGTCTGAGTGGCATCACCGCCGTGTTGTTCGGCTTCGGCGGCGGATTCGTCGTGGTGCCCTTGCTGTACCGCATGTTGATCACCAGCCACGGTGCCGACGACCCTGTCGGCCAATCGGCGATGCACATTGCCGTGACCACCTCGACCTGTGTGATGATCGTCAACGCACTGATCGCCACGGTGAAGCATCACCGCGCCGGCAACCTCATTCGCCATTATGTATGGCCGTTGGGCGGCTTCATCGGCCTGGGTGCGGTCGTCGGAGCTGTTGGCGCCATGTGGGCGAGCAGCGAAGTCATTCGCTATGGGTTCATCGTTTATCTGGGCGTGACCATTCTGGACTGCTTGTTCAGACGCGGTTTTCTGACACAGTCTGACGGTGCAGTCCCACGGCGATTGGGCAGGGCAGAGGTCTCAGCTGGCGGGATCAGCATCGGCGCCATCGCTACTTTCCTGGGCGTGGGCGGCAGCGTCATGACGGTGCCGCTGTTGCGCCGTTGCGGGCTGAACATGTCGCGCGCGACGTCCATGGCTAACCCGTTGAGTTTGCCGGTTGCGGTGGCCGGGACGCTGACTTACATGGCCATGGCCGGGTTTACGGAGTTTGATTTGGGGCCGTGGTTTGTGGGTTACATCGACTTGATGGCCTTCGCTGTGCTCACACTTGGCGCGCTACTGGGTATTCGTCTGGCAACGCCATGGATCGGACGGATACCGGATAAGGTCCATGCGCGGGTGTATGTGGGATTGTTGATGTTGGTGCTGATCGGGATGTGCCTGAGGTAGGGGGCGTTATTGACCCGCCAACCCCGGCGCCTCCCGAATAATAAAGTGATCCAGGTTCTCGATATTGGCACTGAACACCCCGAACGTTTCTTCGGGGTTCTTCTTGCTCGGCACCTGTTTCAACTCCGGCGTGACGCCATAAAAGAAGCAATACAACGGCGCGTCACTGTCGATGGCGTGCTTGATTTCTTCCAGGAACGCCTTGCGCTTGCGGTAGTTATCGATCAGCTTTTTGCTCAGGTAAACGTTGACCGAGTAAGGCTTCTTCTTCGCCTCGTCCGGCTGCTTGAACCAGACCTTTGCTTCGAAGTCGATGCGAAAACTCAGGGTGTAATCCTTGATCTCCTTGATCTTGCCCCAGTAAATCAAGCCCTTGTTGTCCTGCAAGTATTCGATCTTCTTGAAGAACGATCCATAGGGCGCCGTGTGCTCGCCAATCTTCAGCGGCTTGCGCTTGAGCAGGTCCTTGTTATCGAAATTCGAAACGAAACACTCCACCGGATGGGCGAAGACACTGGTCTTGTCCGGTGTCGAGTCCTGGGCGGAATGAGCGCTATCACCGTGGAAAGATACGGAGGGAGGCGTAGGCCGAGTCGCGTCAACGTCCTTCGATGGGTCGGACGGCTTACGCAGGTACTGACGCCGTGTCAGCAACAGCTCCGACGGAAAATGTTCTTCGCGATCATCCTCCGCCTCAATACTATCCGCATCCAGCCCCGGCGTTTTCGGACTGACATAAGGACAGCCCTCGATATGCTGGGTCGTCGGCTGGTTCTTGAAATGCGGCGTGCGGATGTAATTGACGTTCTTGGCATTGAACGTCGTCAGCCGATTTCCCTCATCAAACGCCGCCCGACAGACATCATTGGGGCACTGAAAGCGCTCCTTGGCCGAATCGAATGCCATGGTCTCGTCGAAATTCAGATCCCGAACGTCATAGATCGAAAGCTTGGCATCGAGGCTGAGGCAATAGGCAGTATCGAATTTCATCGGGGCTCGGGTCCGTGAGAGGAAGTGTATTAATACCGAAGGACGCGGCGGGCTGCACCCAAAGTTTCAACCCACCAAAGAACTCCTGTGGGAGCGAGCCTGCTCGCGATTCCCAAAACCAACCCCGCCATCAAGCCTGCCACCCACCTGCGCCCTGACACCAACTGTGGCGAGGGAGCTCGCTCCCGCTGGGCTGCGAAGCGGCCCCCAATTACAGACTCCCCACAAAAAATCGCCCCCAACGCGTAAGCATCAGCGATCTTCAGTCATCCAGCATCAAAGCACGCAGTCATAGGTGCGGATGTTCTGCCTCAGCGCCGCCAGAAACGAGAAGGCATTTTCCACCCGCTCGCCCTGGAAACCGTGGTAATAGTTTTCCGGTGTCAGCACGGTGCCGGCGCCGCGTTTGTTGTCGGGGTGCAGGCAGTAGGGGATCGACAGAAGACCACTGTCGAAGGCCCCGAGCAGGGCTTCGGACAAGTTGCTGTCGTGGGCCAGCGCGCCTTCGATCAGGCGTTTCGCGCTGCGCAGGACACGCTCGTGTTCCTGGGAATCGAACGGAATCTGCGGTAAAACGCCGTCGGTGTTAAGGCAGTAGTCGCAGTACTCCAGCGCCGCGATATTTTCCTCTACCCGAGGGATGCGCCTTGATTCCACCGGAGTCTTGATAATCACACGCTGCACACCCGTGGCGCGAATCATGGCCAGCGCATCGCCAGTGATTCGGCAGAACCCGCCAAGCGAGCGCGGGAAGAAGCCCATGAACACATAACCGACAAAGTGATAGCTGCCCGGTTCAAAATAGTCGGCCGCAAGTTGTTGGAGAGCTGTCACGGCTGCGCGATCCTGCACCGGCGAGGTGCCTTGAGCGTAGGAGAACGACAGCGTCTTGATGCCATGGGCGCGCAAGAACAATCCTTCAAGGATATTGAGCGCCACCAGGACCACCGGGTCGCACATCTGTCCCATCATGCAACCGGCGAAGCTTTCGATGTGACTGTTGTCGACGCCGCTGGACAGTACCTGACAGGCTTTCTCCCAGTGACCGAACGCCTCGCGCAGCGGCGTGCGACTGTACGGCAGGCAATAGGAAATCGGCCCGCCCTCGGTGGTGGGCAGACCGATTTCGACCATTCGCTCGAAGATGTGCAACGGGTCGGGTGAACCATGACGAACCTGCACCGGCAGGCGGTAGCGGGCATCAATCTGATCGATCAAGGCACGGGTCTGTGCCGGCGGATGGTTAACGATCGGATAACCATTGAGCATCGATTCGCTGTCGATGGCCCGTTGCGCTGCTTCAAGATTGTTTACCCGGGTGAACGCATCAAGCGTGATGGTGCACACCGTGTTCGCGCGGCTCGCGGCTGTGGCTTCCAGACCGGCTTGCATCCGGGCCGGGTCACTGAAGCCCATTCGCGGCTGGAGCACCGGGCCATGGGCGTTGAAGCGTTCGAGAACATGGGTGTTGAAATCGATCATCCTGATCTGCCTTTTCTGCGAATCGGTAGGGGCAACGAGTCAGCGAGCGACCCGTTTTTCCAGGTAATGCTCTGGATACAACTGGGCAGACACCAATTCCTGGAAGGCATCGAAGCTGTTGGCCACGCTGTCGTCGAACACCTCATCGAAACCAGCGGCGCGCAGTGTGGCGCTATGTCGGGCAATGGTCTGGGGATCGTTTTCGGTGCAGATCTTGCCGCCGATATACACCCCGTCGGTGTGTTTGGTTTCGCTACGAATACGCAGAGCGAGTTCAGCGCCTTCGATGTAGCCATGGCCATTGACCGTGCTGACGACAACCATGGCACTGGGGTGGCGGTTGAGCCGCGCGATCACCTTATCCATGGGCGTGTTCGGGCCCAGATTCTCGACCTTGTAGCCAATGTCAGTGAGCAGGAACTCCATGAACACCAGATTCCAACTATGGGAGTCCGAAGGCACAGTGGTGAGCAGAGCGGTTTTGCTGAAAGTCATCGTTAAAGTCCCTTTTAAGTTGCTGTCCTGGTTGCGTAGTACGGGAGTGCCCGCTGGAAGTTGCGAAAGTTGGTGGTCACCGAGTTGATGTAGCCCCAGTTGTCGGCATAGTTCGTGGGAAAGGGTTTGGAACCTTCGATCCTGTCGCGTTCGCGGGCAGTAATGTAGTTTGGCCAATCCTTGGATCGTGGGCGGCGGTGATGAAAGTCGTGGCACGGTGTATCGCCGACCATCACAAACACCCGGACAAACAAGTGGAACGCCAGCATCTTGATCAGCCACACGCTGATATGAGTGAGGCGTCGAACAGTTCCCGCACCTTCGGGTATGCGCAGCTCTTCGCCGATAAACACGCCGGTGGTGCTTTCGCAAATGAAGTCGATGCCGCGCCGTTCCAGCACTTCCACGCTGGGCCAGGTGTGCTCGGCCGCCAGGCGAAATGTGGTGCTGATGTGGTAGCCGGCGAAGACCGGAATCACCCACGCCACAATGAACAGATTGACATGACCCAAGGCGGCCGACAGCAGAGCAAGGCCCGCCCAGAAGACCAGCGTCAATGCTGCAACGCGGCGGTTTGCAGCCGTGGCGGTGCCTTTTAATCGGCCCCAGAACGAACGCAGCACGGCCAGTGGCGAGAGCGCGGTGGAGACCAGTTTGGTCCACATGGCGGCGATGCTGTCGGACGGTTTTAACCCCACCACGCTTTGCAGATAAGAGAGGGTGTCATCATCGTCGGTCAACAGCGTCTTCGAACTGTGATGCAGAGCGTGTTCGCTCTTGTAGGTATCGAAGGGTTTGAGCATCAGGACGCCGGAAATGATCCGGCCAACGGTCATATTGGTCTCGCGCGATTCGAAGACCATGTCATGGGCGCAGTTGTGGCAGATCATCACTTGCATCTGCTTGATGCCACCGGTTGCCAGGACAAAGCCCAGCAGCCACAGCGCAATGCTGGCCTGCGAATAACCGATACCGGCCAACAGCGCGCCGCCGGCTATTAATCCCGCCGACACAACGATATGGTGGAACGGCTTCAGAGGACGGACTTTATCGAGGTCTTCGGGGAGAGGCTTGGCTGTCAGCCAACTCAGAAACGGCTGCATGAACCCTGGAAGGGCGCGCATTGAGTTACGTATCATCCATGTTTCCTCTAGGGTTTTGCTCCATGCAAAAACTGTAACGTGGCCTCTGGATATTTCGAATAGAAATAGGTGGAGATCGATTTTCCATTTTTGGGTATGTCATCAACATGGATTGGGATGATCTGAAGGTCTTTATCTTCGTGGCTAAATCGAACAACGTGACCGAGGCTGGAATCTCGCTCAAGGTTTCGGCCTCGACGGTGTCGCGCAAGATCGCAGCGCTTGAGGAATCGCTCGGTACGGTATTGTTTTCGAAGAAAACCAACGGCTACTTCCTGACTGAGGCGGGAAGGGCGTTGCTGCCATTGGCACTGGAAACGGAGGAGCGTTTCAAACTGATCGAGCGGCAGATGTCGCAACCGGGTGATCGGATGGCGGGACAGGTGCGCATTGACTGCCCGGAGCTCATGGGCACGCACTTGATCATTCCGCAACTTGCGGTATTTCACGATCAGCACCCCGAGATCAGCTTCGACTTCATTAACTCGGCGGTGTCGTCGAAACTCACACAAAGCCACAGCGACATCATTATCCGCTTGCGCAGGCCGGAGAACGGTAACTTCACCATGCGCCGGGTCGGGACACTGACGCAGGGGCTTTTCTGCTCCCAGGCGTATGCCGATGCCAACGGCCTGCCGGCCGAACCCGCCGACCTCAAGCACCACAGCCTGATCGGCTGGACCGAAGAAATGTCGTACATGCCGCTCGCCCAATGGTTGAGCGAAATGGCCGGTGACCAGAGGCTGTGGATGCGCGTTTCAAACCTGAATGCGCAGCTCAAGGCGGTCGAAGCCAATCTGGGGATTGCCGCGTTACCCGTCTATGTCGGACATCAGTCCGGTCTGTGCCAGGTGTTGGCTGATCGCCCTGCGCGGAGCTCGGAAATCTGGTTGTTGCGCAATCAGGCTACCCAGGGTGTGAGCCGCGTTGATCGAGTGGTGGAGTATCTGACGGAGCTGTTTCACGGCAAAGCGGTCGGCCTGCACTGACGGCCGCTTTGACCGCGAGGTCATGGCACCAGGATCAATGAACCCTGGGTTTGGCGGTATTGCATGACGCAATGGGTCTGGGCAGCCAGTGCGAGGGGATAATGCGTTATTCGCGGCAAACGAATCGCGCCGCTGGACATGGCTTGCAACACCCGTGCGGCCGCGTGGGTCAATTCAGCGTCGTCGCCGATGTAGTGCTTCAACGACGGCCGCGTCACATGCAGCGAGCCCATTTGCCCAAGGCGGGACAGGTTGAAGTCCGTCACGTCGCCCGACGCATTGCCAAACAGCACGAGATGGCCGCGCGGGCGCAAACTCGCCAATGACAGCTCCAAGGTCTCTTTGCCGACAGAATCGAACACGACATGAGCGCCTTTGCCATCGGTCAATTCATGGATCGATCCAAGTGTGCCTGGCGCTTCGGCGTCGAGGGCCGCCATGCACCCCGCCTCCAGCACCTGGCGGCGTTTGGCTTCGGTCGAAGCGAGACCAATGACGTGCACCCCGCGAGCGACTAGCCAGCTTGTGGCAATGCTGCCCACACCGCCTGCCGCCGCGTGCCATACCACAAAGTCGCCAGGCGCCAGCGGCACGCAGCGATGCGTCAGATATTCGGCCGTCAGCCCTTTGAACATGACGCCTGCCGCGACTTCGCTCGGCACGTCATCGGGCAGGCGTATCGCCCGCGAAGCGCGAACGACCGCGTGACCGGCGTAGCTACCGGTCGAGCTGTCGACGAAGGCCACTCGATCGCCAATGGCCAGGCTTTCCACCTGCGATCCACATTCGACGACACGCCCCGCACCCTCCATGCCCAAGCCTCTGGGGAAGGCTGAGCCATCGTCCAGCGCGCCGGAGCGCCGGTGCAAGTCGATGAAATTCACACCGGCGGCTTCGATGGCCACTGTGATTTCTTCAGGGCCGACGGTCCGCAGCGGGTATTTGCGCAATTCCATGACGTTGGGTGGTCCGGGGGCGGCGAAGACAATTCCGTGGGTCTGGGTCATGGGAGCCTCCTTAAAGCGGACCGATGCGCAGGAAAATCCATACAGCCACCGCTATCAACATCAGGCCAAACGCAGCGTTCTGGAACATCAGCCATTTGGGGCGCGATTGGATCAGCTTCTGCACGGTCGACCCCATCGACACCCAGATGACGTGCGAGAAGAAGTTCAGCGAAATCAGCGCCGCACTGAGGATCAACACGACGGTGCTGCTGGTCTCGCCGGAAGGCATGAACGTGGAAAACATCACCAGCAACATCACGATCCCTTGCACGTTGCCCAGTTGTACAACAATGCCGTCCCGAAATTGCAGGTGCATGGCCTTGTCGGTAGGCGCCTTCAGTGGCCGACGCAGCATGCGCACACCCAGCCACAAGATGTAGAAACTGCCCACCACTTGCAGCGCCCATACCAGCGTCGGATTGTTCGTCAGCGTGTGATAAAGGCCTAAGCCGACCAGCACGGCGATCAGGAAGTAAGTCATGTCGAGCCCAACGATAAACCGCACCGAACGACGCACACCGCTTTGCGCACCCGACGTCGCCACCATCAAGTTGCCAGGGCCTGCGCTCAGGGTCAGCGGCACCATGGTCGATAGCCAAAGCAACCAGTTGATGCTGAAAATTTCTTGCATGTTGTCTTCCTTAATCACAACGCGGACTGAACTCCGGCAAGTCTAATTCGCGGCTGCTTCTAAGGTTATAGCGAAGAGCGCAAGGCGGTTTCTCATAAATGGGGGGAAGCGTGGTGCGGAGGAGGGTGAACTGCTCGCTATCGGGGATGATGGCGGCTTCACCTCTTTGCACGCCGGTAAAGGATGGCGACAATGGCCCAGGCGAATGAGCGGAGACGGTGTATGAGCGAACAGGTTCAAGTAACCCTGCACGAAGCGAAGTCCCAGCTTTTACAACTGGGAGCACGTGCATGGCAGGGCGACAGGGTGGTGATCACCAAGGCCGGCATGCCTTATCTGGATCTGCTGCCCCATGTCGCTACACCGCAGGCGCGCAAGCCAGGACGGTTGAAGGGGAAGATTCGGATGTCGGCGGATTTCGACCGCACACCTGAGGGCATCATCGAGGGGTTTGCGGGTCGGCTCTGAGTGCAGACGAATCTTCCTGAACTGAGATTTCAGCAGATACCTCAGCCATGCAGGCCTCATCAAACTCTCGCATAGTGGCCGTGTCGATAGCGCCGATTTTCAACAGCGCTTCGACCGAGCTATGAATCGACGCGAAGGCCTCACTTTTGATTTCTTTCGTCATTGCATATCCCATATGTCCTTTTTGGCCCAACAGAAGCTGGGCGTTTCCCGCAACGACTATCCCGCACTGCCAAAGCGTGGGAACCCGCCCGCGATCTTCAAAACAACGCAGCAACCAAGCCCTACACCAACCTATGACCTGACACCTGTGGCGAGGGAGCTTGCTCCCGCTGGGCTGCGCAGCAGCCCCAATTCAATATTCCCAACAAAAAACCGCCGCCCGGACAACGGACGACGGCTTCCGATTGAATCTCAATACCCTCGCAAAACCCGAGAAGCTTTCCGCCACCAGGATTCATGCTGACTAAACGGATCATCCACCAGCACCGCCGGCATATCCCGCAAGCGAATCCATGGCTCATCCTGCCAGTGCAGCATGCAGAGCGACATCTTCGGCCAATCCAGCACGCTTAACGTAGGCCGTTCCACCTTATGCGAGTAGCGCTCATCCCGCAGGGTGGGCACTACCTGATGCGTGATCCACTCACGCAGCAATCGATACTCAGGGCAGTAGTGATAAACCAGCAATGCATAGACGCCTGACTCGCTGAGCATCAGGCGCTCTTCGGCCAAGCCGTGGACATGCACGAGCATCATTCGGCGTTGGTCAGGGTCAAGCTTGCGGGTCATGCGCTCATCGAGATGCTTGCTCATCAAACGACCCAAATCGGATGCGCTGAACCAAGCTTGGTTTTCAACCAGGAGGGCATGCAGATGAATGTTATGGCGAGTGAAAACCGCCGGAATGTAAGCGTCAGGCATGATAAGTCTCCGAGTTATACGGAGAGCAGAGCTGCGTTTTTGTGGGCATAGCTACCTCTACGTTTGACGGTTGACGGCGCGAGCCCGACGTAGAGGATTCAAGAAAATCCCAACGAGCTATTTCTCCCACACAGAACTGCAAATGTCCTTGGACAGTACGCGGCTCTATGTTTGGCGATTAGCTACTACGTTGGGCGTTTCTTAGGCACCTGCGATTAAGATAGGTAACGAGGCGATGTAGCGTCAATACGGAACAATTCTGAGTTTTGCGTAGGGGAACGGTAGGATGCCGGCCTCAGAGTTAAACGCGGTTTTTGGTTCTGTAGAACAAAAAAAACCCCGTTTTCACGGGGTTTCTGTTACGCGTGCAGCCTAGGATTTTTCTGTCGAATCAATCCCAGCTCAAAGCCCCACCCGTCTGATACTCAATCACGCGCGTCTCAAAGAAATTCTTCTCTTTCTTCAAGTCCATGATCTCGCTCATCCAAGGGAACGGGTTAGTCGTACCTGGATACTCTTCTTTCAACCCAATCTGCGACAAACGACGGTTAGCGATGAACTTGAGGTAGTCCTCCATCATCGCCGCGTTCATCCCCAATACACCGCGAGGCATGGTGTCGCGGGCGTATTCGATTTCCAGTTGGGTCCCTTGCAGGATCATCTGGGTCGCTTCTTCCTTCATCTCGGCATCCCACAGGTGTGGGTTTTCGATTTTGATCTGGTTGATCACGTCGATGCCGAAGTTCAGGTGCATGGATTCGTCGCGCAGGATGTACTGGAACTGCTCGGCGACGCCGGTCATTTTGTTGCGGCGGCCCATGGAGAGGATCTGGGTGAAGCCGCAGTAGAAGAAGATGCCTTCCAGGACGCAGTAGTAGGCGATCAGGTTGCGCAGCAGCTCTTTGTCGGTGTCCGGGGTGCCGGTTTCGAACTTCGGATCGGAGATCGAACGGGTGTATTTCAGGCCCCAGGCGGCTTTTTTCGCGACCGATGGGATCTCGTGGTACATGTTGAAGATCTCGCCTTCATCCATGGCCAGCGATTCGATGCAGTACTGGTAGGCGTGGGTGTGGATCGCCTCTTCGAACGCCTGGCGCAGGATGTACTGGCGGCACTCCGGGTTGGTGATCAGGCGGTACACGGCCAGGACCAGGTTGTTGGCAACCAGGGAGTCGGCGGTGGAGAAGAAACCCAGGTTGCGCATCACGATGCGGCGCTCGTCGTCGGTCAGGCCTTCCGGGTTTTTCCAGAGGGCGATGTCGGCGGTCATGTTGACTTCTTGCGGCATCCAGTGGTTTGCGCAGCCGTCCAGGTACTTCTGCCAGGCCCAGTCGTATTTGAATGGCACGAGCTGGTTGAGGTCGGCGCGGCAGTTGATCATGCGCTTTTCATCGACGGCGACACGGGCGGAGGCGCCTTCGAGTTCGGCGAGGCCTTCGGCGACGTCGAGTTTGTCGAGGGCGGCCTTGGCGCGAATGATCGCGGCCGAGTCGCTGGCCGTCACGGCCCGGGCTTCGAGGGCGGCGGCACCGCCGGCGCTGTCGAGGCGGTCCATGTTGGCTTCAGAAGCGTGGCCGGCGTTGGCGCCTTTTACAGCGACTTCGCCACTGTCTTCTTTGTCGAATTCGTCCCAGCTCAGCATGACGTGTCGTCTCCTGCGTGAGGGCCAGATGCCCGATGAAGGCCTACTGGCCGCGGTGGATCTTGAAAAATCGTTTGTTGCAGCAGCTGACGCAGGCAATAAACAGAAAAATGTACGGGTCGTTCTGGAGCGGCGGTGAACGCGGGGAGGCGATTGGCCCCTGCGTCGGCTCCAGGCTGGCGTGATCCCCTGTAAGGGAATATTGCAGGCCCGTTTAAGGCGGCATTATAAGGACTTTTTTGCCTACGTGCTGCGGCGAAATAGCTCACAGAAGGGGCGGCGGGTGGGATATCCGCGTGGGAGCGAGGGTTTACAAGGCTTTGGCCACGTAAGATTTTTTTTGCATGGCGCGGATCGCGGTTTTTTTTGATCAAAAAAACAGCGTTTTTTGCGGTTTTGCACTACATGTTGTGTTTGTGGAGGGTTTTCGGCGGTTCTAGACACAACCAGGCCCGGTCGAAACCGGGCCGTGGAAAATGTCAGTAATGATCAACCGATGCGGGCTGAACGGGTGCGATCATAGCCATCGGCGGCAACGGTAGCAGAGCCGGTGCGGTCGTAGCCGTCTTGCGCGACGGTGGCGGAGCCGGTGTGGTCGTAGCCATCTTCAGCGACGGCGCTACCGGTGCGATCAAACCCGTCGGCGGCGAAGGTATTGGCGGCCAGTACGGACAGGGTCAAGGCCAGGATCAGTTTGGTTTTCATGGTGGTTGCTCCAAGTTCCTTTATCAAGTCGGTCAGCCGTTGGAGCAGCCGTTGCCCATGACGCTATAGCGCAGGATGTGGCGCTGGCCCTTGGAGTCGTCGTATTCCATCTTCGCCGGGACCACTTCGCAGACGTTCGGGATGTCGCTCATGGAGATGACTTTGGCGATGTCCAGGTGGGTGGAGTAGGTGTACTCCTCAATGGCCGGTTTTTGCTGTGCAACATCGGTCGGGACCTCGTCTGCCATCGCGGTGGCGCACAGGCTGCCGAGGACCAGAACCCATAAAGCTTTCATCTAATTCACCTTTCTTGAGGTCGAGTGGGGTCACGCAACCTTTTTGGGGTTGCGTGTGGAGCAAGTGTTGGACGTTGGATTAACGGCCTTCGTGGGGGCTGTGTTGCGCTAATCGTGTTTGCCGGTTGGCGAGGTGGATTTTAGAAGGTGAGGGTGGGGGTAAACAGACTCGGTTTTGATAAACACTGTTGGTTGATCTGGTAATAATCGCTAGAGGTGGTGGGGTGTCTGTGGCATCTGTGTTGGATTTACCACCGTCTTCGCGAGCAAGCCCGCTCCCACAGAGGGTCAGTGTTGGACACAAAATAGGTGTTCACTGAAATTCAACTGTGGGAGCGGGCTTGCTCGCGAAGGCGGCGTTACATCAAAGATTGATATTGGCTGACCCACCGTCATCGCGAGCAAGCTCGGCTCCCACTAGTACCGACATTTTGTAGGGACTTGTTACTACCATCGTCGAATGGTTCTATAGGCCCGCCCCGGGCTACAACGGGATCATACAAAAACAACTATTCACCGAGGTAAGAAAGATGAGTGCGGCTTCTGTGTATCCCGTTCGTCCCGAAGTAGCGGCCAATACGCTGACTGACGAGGCGACCTACAAGGCCATGTACCAGCAGTCGGTCGTCAACCCGGACGGCTTCTGGCGCGAGCAGGCCAAGCGCCTCGATTGGATCAAGCCTTTCACCACGGTGAAGCAGACTTCTTTCGACGATCACCATGTCGATATCAAGTGGTTCGCCGACGGCACCTTGAACGTGTCCTACAACTGCCTCGACCGTCACCTGGCCGAGCGCGGCGATCAAATCGCGATTATCTGGGAAGGCGATGACCCGTCCGAGAGCCGCAACATCACCTATCGCGAGCTGCACGAAGAAGTCTGCAAGTTTGCCAACGCCCTACGCGGCCAGGACGTGCACCGCGGCGACGTGGTGACCATCTACATGCCGATGATCCCTGAAGCCGTGGTCGCCATGCTGGCTTGTGCCCGGATCGGTGCGATTCACTCGGTGGTGTTCGGCGGTTTCTCGCCTGAAGCCCTGGCCGGTCGGATCATCGACTGCAAATCCAAAGTGGTGATCACCGCCGACGAAGGCGTTCGCGCCGGCAAGAAGATCCCGCTCAAGGCCAACGTCGATGACGCGCTGACCAACCCGGAAACCAGCAGCATCCAGAAGGTCATCGTGTGCAAACGCACCGGTGGCGGCATCAAGTGGAACCAGCACCGCGACATCTGGTACGAAGATCTGATGAAGGTGGCCGGCACCGTTTGCGCGCCGAAGGAAATGGGCGCCGAGGAAGCGCTGTTCATCCTCTACACCTCCGGCTCCACCGGCAAGCCCAAGGGCGTGCAGCACACCACGGCTGGCTACTTGCTGTACGCGGCGCTGACCCATGAGCGGGTGTTCGACTACAAGCCGGGCGAGGTCTACTGGTGCACCGCCGACGTGGGTTGGGTCACCGGCCACAGTTATATCGTCTACGGCCCGCTGGCCAACGGCGCGACCACACTGCTGTTCGAAGGCGTACCGAACTACCCGGACATCACTCGGGTGGCCAAGGTCGTCGACAAGCACAAGGTCAGCATCCTCTACACCGCGCCGACCGCGATCCGCGCGATGATGGCTTCGGGCACCGCCGCCGTCGAAGGTGCTGACGGCAGCAGCCTGCGCCTGTTGGGTTCGGTGGGCGAGCCGATCAACCCGGAAGCCTGGGACTGGTACTACAAGAACGTCGGCAAGGAGCGTTGCCCGATCGTCGATACCTGGTGGCAGACCGAAACCGGTGGCGTGCTGATCAGCCCGCTACCAGGCGCCACGGCGTTGAAGCCAGGTTCGGCCACGCGTCCGTTCTTCGGCGTGGTACCGGCACTGGTGGATAACCTCGGCAACCTGATCGAAGGCGCGGCCGAAGGCAACCTGGTGATCCTCGATTCGTGGCCAGGCCAGGCGCGTACGCTGTACGGCGACCACGACCGTTTTGTCGACACCTACTTCAAGACCTTCAGTGGTATGTACTTCACCGGTGACGGCGCCCGTCGTGACGAGGATGGCTACTACTGGATCACCGGTCGGGTGGATGACGTGCTCAACGTCTCCGGCCACCGCATGGGCACCGCCGAGATCGAAAGCGCCATGGTCGCCCACCCGAAAGTCGCCGAAGCGGCGGTGGTGGGTGTGCCGCACGACATCAAGGGGCAGGGCATCTATGTCTACGTCACCCTCAATGCCGGCGAAGAAACCAGCGAGGCCCTGCGCCTGGAACTGAAGAACTGGGTGCGCAAGGAGATCGGTCCGATTGCTTCGCCGGACGTGATCCAGTGGGCACCGGGGCTGCCGAAGACCCGCTCCGGCAAGATCATGCGCCGCATCCTGCGCAAGATCGCCACGGCGGAATACGACGGGTTGGGTGATATCTCCACCCTGGCCGACCCGGGTGTGGTGGCGCACCTGATCGAGACGCACAAGACCATGAACGTGGCCTGACGGTAGCCTGTAGCACCAAAAAGCCCCGCCCGGCAGTGCCGAGCGGGGCTTTTTTTCATGCTGAGTGGCATGCACCTCTGTGGCGAGGGGTTGTGGGAGCAAAGCTTGCTCGCGATGCAGGCGCCTCGGTTCTTGAAAGACCGCATTACCTTCATCGCGGGCAAGCCTTGCTCCCACAGCCACCTCGCCACGGGTTGGTGTGTAGCTGGCTTGGTGTTCGAATAAATATCGGCGTTTAAAGTGGGAGATGTCTGAACGTTACCGGTGTTTCGAAATGTGTAACGAAAGGCGCCATAACGGGGCGATGTGAAACGCGAAGCCCCGTCACAGGGCGGTTCCAGGCGTCCCTGAAAATAAGCCGACACGCTGTGCTTGCCGGATTAGAAGGGTTTGCGAATAATGGGCCCGCTATTTGCAGCATAGATCGGTTACCCTTCTTTTGCTCTTGCATGAATTTGCGGGGCTGTCAATGCGCTCGAACAGCTTTCTCGGTGCTTCTGTAATTTGTTGTCGCATTGAAGAAATATCGACTTCGGGCCTGTCGTTAGAATGCCGATCACTCGCTCGTCGTGGCTCGTGTTGGATAAAGCGTGAGCTTCCTAGGACGCAGCACCAACGTTCGTTTCACCCATTCGCATATTGGGCTGTTGCTCACTCTGCCGTTTTTGCCCTTTACCGATGGAGTCCCAAGATGAAGAAACTTGTGCTGCTTGGCGCCCTGGCACTGTCCGTGCTGTCCCTGCCGACCTTCGCTGATGAGAAGCCCCTGAAGATTGGTATCGAAGCGGCTTACCCTCCGTTCGCCTCGAAAGCCCCGGATGGCAGCATCGTCGGTTTTGACTACGACATCGGCAACGCGCTGTGCGAAGAGATGAAGGTCAAGTGCGTGTGGGTCGAGCAAGAGTTCGACGGCCTGATCCCGGCGCTGAAGGTGCGCAAGATCGACGCGATCCTGTCGTCCATGTCGATCACTGAAGATCGCAAGAAGTCGGTTGATTTCACCAACAAGTACTACAACACCCCGGCTCGCCTGGTGATGAAGGCCGGTACCCAGGTCAGCGACGGCCTGGCTGAGCTCAAGGGCAAGAACATTGGCGTGCAGCGCGGTTCGATCCACGAGCGTTTCGCCCGTGAAGTCCTGGCTCCGCTGGGTGCCGAGATCAAGCCATACGGTTCGCAGAACGAGATCTACCTGGATGTGTCCGCCGGTCGTCTCGACGGCACCGTGGCGGACGCTACGCTGTTGGATGACGGCTTCCTCAAGACCGATGCCGGCAAGGGCTTCGCGTTCGTCGGCCCGGCCTTTTCCGACGAGAAATACTTCGGCGACGGTATCGGTATCGCGGTTCGCAAGGGCGATGCCCTGAAAGACAAGATCAATGGCGCGATCACCGCTATTCGCGAGAACGGCAAGTACAAGCAAATCCAGGACAAATACTTCGCTTTCGACATCTACGGCAAGTAACCACGTCTCGCCACTCGTGCGAAATGGCGCAAGCAACAGGATCTCTGCGGTTTGCGCCATTTTTTCATCCCACTTTCGAGGACCTGAATCATGTTGAAAGGCTACGGGGCTGTGATCCTCGATGGCGCATGGTTGACGCTTCAGCTCGCCTTGTCGTCCATGGCCCTGGCCATCGCCCTAGGGCTGATCGGCGTTGCGTTGCGCCTCTCGCCGGTGCGCTGGCTGGCGTGGCTGGGCGACCTGTATGCCACGGTCATCCGAGGTATCCCGGACCTAGTGCTGATCCTGCTGATTTTCTACGGCGGCCAGGACCTGCTCAACCGCGTGGCACCGATGCTCGGCTATGACGACTACATCGACCTGAACCCGCTGGCGGCCGGGATCGGCACCCTGGGCTTCATCTTCGGTGCGTACCTGTCGGAAACCTTTCGCGGTGCGTTCATGGCGATCCCCAAGGGGCAGGCCGAGGCGGGCATGGCGTACGGCATGAATGGGTTCCAGGTGTTCTTCCGGGTGCTGGTGCCACAGATGATTCGCCTGGCGATTCCGGGTTTCACCAATAACTGGCTGGTATTGACCAAGGCCACCGCGCTGATTTCCGTGGTGGGCCTGCAAGACATGATGTTCAAGGCCAAGCAGGCGGCGGATGCCACTCGCGAGCCTTTCACCTTCTTCCTCGCAGTGGCGGCGATGTACCTGGTGATCACCAGTGTCTCGTTGCTGGCGTTGCGTCACCTTGAGAAGCGCTACTCGGTAGGCGTAAGGGCGGCTGATCTATGATCTTCGACTACAACGTCATCTACGAAGCTTTGCCGCTGTATTTCAGTGGCTTGTTGACCACCCTGAAGCTGTTGGCCCTGTCGCTGTTCTTCGGTCTGCTGGCGGCGTTGCCCCTGGGGCTGATGCGGGTGTCCAAGCAGCCGATCGTCAACATGACGGCCTGGCTCTACACCTACGTGATCCGCGGCACGCCGATGCTGGTGCAGTTGTTCCTGATCTACTACGGGTTGGCGCAGTTCGCGGTCGTGCGCGAGAGCTTTCTCTGGCCATGGCTGTCCAGCGCCACGTTCTGTGCGTGCCTGGCGTTCGCCATCAACACCAGTGCCTACACCGCCGAAATCATCGCCGGCAGCTTGCGGGCCACGCCCAACGGCGAGATCGAAGCGGCCAAGGCCATGGGCATGTCGCGCTACAAGCTGTATCGCCGGATCCTGCTGCCATCGGCCCTGCGCCGGGCGCTGCCGCAATACAGCAACGAAGTGATCATGATGCTGCAGACCACCAGCCTGGCCTCCATCGTGACCCTGATCGACATCACCGGCGCCGCGCGCACGGTGAATGCGCAGTACTACTTGCCGTTCGAAGCCTACATCACGGCCGGCGTTTTCTACCTGTGCCTGACCTTCATCCTGGTGCGCCTGTTCAAACTGGCCGAGCGCCGCTGGCTGGGTTACCTGGCCCCGCGCAAGCACTGATAACGCATCGATCCGATCGACTGCTCAACGACTGACGTTTTGTGAGAACCGACCGCATGTACAAGCTTGAAGTCCAAGACCTGCATAAACGCTATGGCAGTCACGAAGTGCTCAAGGGCGTGTCCCTGAAAGCCGCCGCTGGCGATGTGATCAGCATCATCGGCTCCAGTGGCTCCGGCAAGAGTACGTTCCTGCGTTGCATCAACCTGCTTGAGCAGCCCCATGCCGGCAAGATCCTGCTCAACAACGAAGAGTTGAAGCTGGTGGCGGGCAAGGACGGCGCCATGAAGGCCGCAGACCCCAAGCAACTGCAGCGCATGCGTTCGCGGCTGTCGATGGTGTTCCAGCATTTCAACCTGTGGTCCCACATGACCGCGCTGGAAAACATCATGGAAGCGCCGGTGCATGTACTGGGCGTGGCCAAGGCTGAAGCGCGGGAGAAGGCCGAGCACTACCTGAACAAGGTTGGCGTGGCTCATCGCAAGGACGCCTACCCGGGCCATATGTCTGGCGGTGAGCAGCAGCGCGTGGCGATTGCTCGTGCGCTGGCGATGGAGCCTGAAGTGATGCTGTTCGATGAGCCGACCTCGGCGCTCGATCCGGAGCTGGTGGGCGATGTGCTCAAGGTGATGCAGGCCCTGGCCCTGGAAGGCCGGACCATGGTGGTGGTGACCCACGAAATGGGCTTTGCCCGTGAAGTGTCGAACCAATTGGTGTTCCTGCACAAAGGCATCGTCGAAGAGAGCGGCAACCCGCGCGAAGTGCTGGTGAATCCGCAATCCGAGCGCCTGCAACAATTTCTGTCGGGCAGCCTCAAGTAATCGCTCCCGTTACGCACCTGATTTGGGTCATGCTGCGCACCGCGCGCCAGATGGTCTAATTTGGTTGCAGCCGCTTTTGGCTTTAACACTGTTTTCGCTTCGGATCGCCCGCCATGACTGCCCATCGAATAGGTTTCCTGATTTGGCCCAGCACTAAAGCCTTGACGCTGGCGCTGGCCGAGGAGGCCTTGCGTGTCGCCCAGCGGGTGCATCCGGATGTGGTCTATGAGTTGTCGTTCTTGCAGGCCGAACCACCGGCCGACGGCGCCTGGCAATTGCCGGGCGAGCCTTGGGCCGGCAAGCTTGAGGGTTTGCAGAAGCTGTTCCTGCTGGCCGATGAGCCGCCGACCGCGCTGGCCTCGCCCCTGAGCAGCGCCCTCAAGCAACTGGTGCGTGCCGGTTGTGTGATCGGCGGCTTGTCGGCCGGTGTCTATCCCTTGGCGCAATTGGGTTTACTCGACGGTTACCGTGCCGCCGTGCATTGGCGCTGGCAGGACGACTTCTCCGAACGCTTCCCCAAGGTCATCGCCACCAGCCATCTGTTCGACTGGGATCGCGATCGCCTGAGTGCTTGCGGTGGCATGTCGGTGCTGGACCTGTTGCTGGCGGTGCTGGCTCGCGATCACGGCGCGGAACTGGCCGGTGCGGTGTCGGAAGAGTTGGTGGTCGAGCGCATTCGCGAGGGTGGCGAGCGCCAGCGCATCCCGTTGCAGAACCGTCTCGGCTCCAGCCATCCAAAGCTCACCCAGGCGGTGCTGCTGATGGAAGCCAACATCGAAGAGCCGCTGACCACCGACGAAATCGCCCAGCATGTGTGCGTATCCCGCCGACAACTGGAGCGGATCTTCAAGCAATACCTCAATCGCGTGCCCAGCCAGTATTATCTGGAGCTGCGCCTGAACAAGGCTCGGCAGATGCTGATGCAGACCAGCAAGTCCATCATCCAGATCGGCCTGTCCTGCGGTTTCTCCTCGGGGCCACACTTCTCCAGCGCCTACCGCAACTTCTTCGGCGCCACGCCGCGGGAAGACCGCAACCAGCGACGCAGTAGCAGCCCGTTCGAATTGTCCTCGGTGCCGTCCGAACGCGGCTAAGTGGCACAACACGCTTCTGTGGGAGCAAGGCTTGCCCGCGATGCAGGCGATGCGGTCCTTGGTGAACCGAGGCGCCTGTATCGCGAGCAAGCTTTGCTCCCACAGATTAGTCCCCTCGCCACAAGTGTTTTGCATGGCCGAGGGAAATGTGGAAGCCAGCCCCTCAAATACACCGGCAACGTTTAAACTGCGCCTTTGCGACGCTATTTGTCGCATTGCCGTAAACCCGCGCAAAACGTGGGTTGGCGCTATAAGAAGTTGTCGCTTGGCGGCAAGGCCGGGCTGAAAACTGTCCTTACAATCCTTACCAAGCTCGCCAGTTCCAGGCGGGTGTTCCTCATCAGGAGACTCCGATGTCCGTTGAGCAAGCCGCGGTACAACGCGCCGATTTCGACCAGGTTATGGTTCCCAACTATGCACCTGCTGCCTTCATTCCTGTGCGTGGTGCCGGTTCCCGCGTATGGGACCAATCCGGTCGCGAGTTGATCGACTTTGCTGGCGGTATCGCAGTCAACGTACTGGGCCATGCCCATCCGGCGCTGGTCGGTGCACTGACCGAACAGGCCAACAAGCTGTGGCACGTCTCCAACGTCTTTACCAACGAACCGGCCCTGCGCCTGGCTCACAAACTGGTCAACGCGACCTTTGCTGAGCGTGCGTTCTTCTGCAACTCCGGCGCCGAAGCCAACGAGGCCGCCTTCAAGCTGGCCCGTCGCGTTGCGTTCGATCGTTTCGGCAGCGAAAAATACGAAATCATCGCCGCGCTCAATAGCTTCCACGGTCGCACCCTGTTCACCGTCAACGTCGGCGGGCAATCGAAGTACTCCGACGGTTTCGGCCCTAAAATTACCGGCATTACCCACGTTCCTTACAACGACCTGGCGGCTTTGAAAGCCGCCATTTCGGACAAGACTTGCGCCGTGGTGCTGGAGCCGATCCAGGGCGAGGGCGGTGTGCTGCCGGCCGAGCAGGCCTACCTGCAAGGCGCCCGCGACCTGTGCGATGCCCACGATGCGCTGTTGGTATTCGACGAAGTGCAGACCGGCATGGGCCGCAGCGGCCACCTGTTCGCCTACATGCATTACGGCGTGGTCCCGGACATCCTCACCAGCGCCAAGAGCCTGGGCGGTGGTTTCCCGATCGCGGCGATGCTCACCACCGAAGCGCTGGCCAAGCACCTGGTTGTCGGCACCCACGGCACCACCTACGGCGGCAACCCGCTGGCGTGTGCGGTAGCCGAGGCGGTGATCGACGTGGTCAATACCCCTGAAGTGCTCGGTGGCGTCAAGACCAAGCACAACAAATTCAAGGCGCGCCTGGAGCAGATCGGCGAGAAGTACGGCCTGTTCACCCAAGTGCGCGGCCTGGGCTTGCTGATCGGCTGCGTGCTGAACGACGCCTGGAAAGGCAAGGCCAAGGACATCTTCAACGCCGCCGAACAGGAAGGCCTGATGATCCTGCAAGCCGGCCCGGACGTGATTCGCTTCGCCCCGAGCCTGGTGGTGGAAGACGCCGACATCGACGAAGGCCTGGACCGCTTCGAGCGGGCGGCGGCGAAGTTGACGCAAGCCTGAGTTCAGACTTGACCGGCTCCATTGGGGCCGGGCTTTTGTGGGTGCAGGTTTGTGGGAGCAAAGCTTGCTCGCGATGCGGGTGCCTCAGTTCACCAGGGACCGCGTCGCCTGCATCGCGGGCAAGCCTTGCTCCCACAAGCTTTGCTCCTACAAACCTGGTCTCACATTGAGTCAGTGGGGAGCAGGTCCGATTTTTATTCTCTGTGTATCGACGTGACCGTCGAACCATTTATTTCAAGTTAAGGAGTGACACCATGCTGGTGATGCGCCCCGCGCAAATGGCTGATCTGGGCGAGGTACAGCGTCTGGCTGCGGACAGTCCGATCGGTGTCACCTCCTTGCCGGATGACGTTGAACGCCTGAGCGACAAGATCGCCGCCAGCGAAGCCTCGTTTGCCGCCGAAGTCAGCTTCAACGGCGAAGAGAGCTATTTCTTCGTCCTCGAAGACACCGCGACCGGCAAACTGGCGGGCTGTTCGGCTATCGTCGCGTCGGCCGGTTATTCCGAACCGTTCTACAGTTTTCGCAACGAGACCTTCGTTCACGCCTCCCGTGAACTGAAGATCCACAACAAGATCCACGTGCTTTCCCAGTGCCACGACCTGACTGGCAACAGCCTGCTGACCAGTTTCTACGTGGTGCCGGAGCTGGTGGGTTCGCCATGGTCGGAACTCAATTCCCGCGGGCGCCTGCTGTTCGTCGCCAGCCATCCGGAGCGGTTCGCCGATTCGGTGGTGACCGAGATCGTCGGCTACAGCGATGAGAATGGCGACTCGCCGTTCTGGGACGCCATCGGTCGCAACTTCTTCGACCTCAACTACGCCGCCGCCGAGCGCTTGTGCGGGCTGAAAAGCCGTACCTTCCTCGCCGAGCTGATGCCCCATTACCCGATCTACGTACCGCTGTTGCCGGACGCTGCCCAGGAAGCCATGGGCCAGGTCCATCCGCGGGCGCAGATCACCTTCGACATCCTGATGCGCGAGGGTTTCGAGACCGATCACTACATCGACATCTTCGACGGCGGCCCGACCCTGCACGCCCGCGTCTCGGGCATCCGTTCGATCGCCCAGAGCCGCGTGGTGCCGGTCAAGATCGGCGAACCGGTCAAGGGCGCCGGCCGCCAATACCTGGTGGCCAATGCCCAGTTGCAGGATTACCGCGCCGTGCTGCTCGAGCTCGACTACGCGCCAGGCAAGCCTGTAACGCTGGACATGGAAGCGGCCGAGGCCTTGGGCGTTGGCGAGGGTGCCAGCGTGCGCCTGGTGGCGGTTTAACGCTTTACAGTTGAGTTTCGCGGGTGGCGTGAGCGGCCCGTCTGAGGAGATAGCATGATCGTTCGTCCCGTACGCAGCAGCGATTTACCCGCTCTGATCGCCCTGGCCCGCAGCACGGGCACCGGCCTGACTACCTTGCCGGCCAACGAAGAACGCCTGGCCCATCGGGTCGGCTGGGCCGAGAAGACCTTTCGCGGCGAAGCCGGGCGCGGTGACGCGGACTACCTGTTCGTGCTCGAAGACGATGACGGTCGCGTGGTGGGCATCTCTGCCATCGCCGGCGCCGTGGGCCTGCGTGAACCCTGGTACAACTTCCGGGTCGGCCTGACGGTCAGCGCGTCCCAGGAGTTGAATATCTATCGGGAAATTCCGACGCTGTTCCTGGCCAACGACCTGACCGGCAATTCCGAGCTGTGCTCGCTGTTCCTCCACGCCGACTACCGTAGTGGCCTTAACGGCCGGATGCTGGCCAAGGCGCGGCTGTTGTTCATCGCCGAATTCCCGCAGTTGTTCGGCAACAAGATCATCGCCGAGATGCGCGGCATGTCCGACGACAACGGGCGTTCGCCGTTCTGGGAAAGCCTGGGTCGGCATTTCTTCAAGATGGAATTCAGCCAGGCCGATTACCTGACCGGCGTTGGTAACAAGGCGTTTATCGCCGAGCTGATGCCCAAGTTCCCGCTGTACACCTGCTTCCTGTCCGAAGATGCCCGTACCGTGATTGGCCAGGTTCATCCGGACACCGAACCGGCCTTGTCGATGCTCAAGAGCGAAGGTTTCAGCTACCAGGGTTACGTCGACATCTTCGACGCCGGCCCGGCGGTGGAATGCGAAACCGGCAAGATCCGCGCGATTCGCGACAGCCAGGCGCTGGTGCTGGCCATCGGCACGCCGGGGGATGACGCCACGCCGTTCCTCATCCATAACCGCAAGCGCGAAGACTGCCGCATCACCGCGGCACCGGCGCGCTTTGCTGCAGGCACACTGGTGGTCGATCCGCTGACCGCCAAACGTCTTCAACTCAACGCCGGCGACCAGGTGCGTGCCGTGGCGTTGTCTGCTGCCCGGGAGTCGAAATGATGAAGTCGTTGTACATCGCAGGTAGCTGGCTGGAAGGCCAGGGCGACCTCTTCGAGTCGTTGAACCCAGTGACCCAGCAGGTGTTGTGGTCGGGCAACGGTGCCACCGCGGCGCAGGTGGAATCGGCGGTGCAGGCCGCCCGCCAGGCGTTCCCGGACTGGGCCGGTCGCTCGCTGGATGAGCGCATCCAGGTGTTGGAGGCCTTTGCCGCTTCGCTGAAAAGCCATGCTGACGAACTGGCCCGGTGCATCGGTGAAGAAACCGGCAAGCCGTTGTGGGAAGCGGCGACCGAGGTGACCAGTATGGTCAACAAAGTCGCCATTTCGGTGCAGAGCTACCGCGAGCGGACCGGCGAGAAGAGCGGCCCCTTGGGTGACGCCACCGCCGTGCTGCGCCACAAGCCCCACGGTGTGGTGGCGGTGTTCGGCCCTTACAACTTCCCTGGCCATTTGCCCAACGGCCACATCGTGCCTGCGCTGCTGGCCGGCAATAGCGTGTTGTTCAAGCCGAGCGAGCTGACACCGAAAGTCGCCGAGCTGACGGTCAAGTGCTGGGTCGAGGCCGGTCTGCCGGCGGGCGTGCTGAACCTGCTCCAAGGCGCGCGGGAAACCGGTATCGCCCTGGCGGCGAACCCGGGCATCGACGGGCTGTTCTTCACCGGCTCCAGCCGCACCGGCAACTTGCTGCATCAACAATTTTCCGGGCGCCCGGACAAGATCCTGGCGCTGGAAATGGGCGGTAACAACCCACTGGTGGTGGATGAGGTGGCGGACGTCGACGCGGCGGTCTACACCATTATCCAGTCCGCCTTCATTTCCGCCGGGCAGCGTTGCACGTGTGCGCGCCGCCTGCTGGTGCCGGAAGGTGCCTGGGGCGATGCCTTGTTGGCGCGCCTGGTGGCGGTCAGTTCGACCCTTGAAGTGGGTGCCTTCGACCAGCAGCCAGCACCGTTCATGGGTTCGGTGATTTCCCTGGGCGCGGCCAAGGCGCTGATGGATGCGCAAAACCATTTGCTGGGCAAAGGCGCCGTGCCGCTGTTGGCCATGACCCAGCCGCAGGCCCAGGCGGCATTGCTGACGCCGGGTATCCTGGACGTGACGGCTGTGGCCGAGCGTCCTGATGAAGAGCTGTTCGGGCCGTTGCTGCAAGTGATCCGCTATAAGGATTTCCCTGCGGCGATTACCGAAGCCAACAATACCCAATATGGCCTGGCCGCCGGCTTGCTGTCCGATTCCCAAGAGCGTTACCAGCAGTTTTGGCTGCAAAGCCGCGCCGGAATCGTCAACTGGAACAAACAGCTGACCGGCGCCGCCAGCAGCGCGCCGTTCGGTGGTGTCGGTGCCTCGGGCAACCATCGCGCCAGCGCTTATTACGCGGCCGATTATTGCGCGTACCCGGTGGCTTCCCTGGAGACACCAAGCCTTGTGATGCCGGCTGCCTTGACCCCCGGTGTGCGCATGTCTTGAGACCGCCATCGCGGGCAAGCCTTGCTCCCACAGGAGTTATGCAAAACCTGTGAGAGTAGAGCTTGCTCCCACAGGAGTTATGCAAAACCTGTGGGAGCAAGGCTTGCCCGCGATAGCCGCGACTCGGTTGTTATTGATGCCTATAAAAAACAGATTCTCGTGGAGCCTCGCTGATGAAATCCTATGAAGTCAACTTTGACGGTCTAGTGGGGCCGACCCATAACTACGGCGGGCTCTCGTACGGCAACGTCGCGTCCCAGAGCAACAGCCAGCAGTCCTCCAACCCCAAGGAAGCGGCGTTGCAGGGCCTGGCGAAAATGAAAGCGCTGATGGACATGGGTTTCCAGCAAGGCGTGCTGGCGCCGCAGGAGCGCCCGGACGTGGCGGCCCTGCGCCGGCTGGGCTTTGCCGGTAGCGATGCCCAAGTCATCCAGCAGGCCGCGAAAGAAGCGATGCCACTGTTGGTCGCCAGTTGCTCGGCCTCAAGCATGTGGGTGGCCAACGCCGCCACGGTCAGCCCGAGCGCCGACACTGCCGATGGCCGCGTGCATTTCACCGCCGCCAACCTGAACTGCAAATACCACCGCAGCATCGAGCATCCGACCACCAGCCGTGTGCTGGGGGCGATGTTCGCCAACCAGCACCACTTCGCCCACCACGCCGCTTTGCCGGCGGTGGCGCAGTTCGGTGATGAAGGCGCGGCCAACCACACCCGTTTCTGCCGCGCCTACGGCGAGGCCGGTGTCGAATTCTTCGTCTTCGGTCGCAGTGCCTTCGACACCCGTTACCCCGCACCGCAGAAATATCCGGCACGCCAGACCCTCGAAGCGTCCCAGGCGGTTGCGCGCCTGCACGGGCTGCGGGAGGAGGGCGTGGTCTACGCGCAACAGAATCCGTCGGTGATCGACCAAGGCGTGTTCCACAACGACGTGATCGCGGTGGGTAATGGCGAAGTGCTGTTCTATCACGAGGACGCGTTTCTCGAGACCGACAAGATGCTGGCCGAACTGAGCAGCAAACTCGCCAAGGTCGGTGGGAAATTTCAATCGGTGTGCGTACCGCGTTCGGCGGTCACCGTCGATGACGCGGTTCGTTCCTACCTGTTCAATAGCCAGTTGCTGTCGCGTCCAGACGGCTCGATGCTGTTGATCGTGCCCGAAGAATGCCGTAGCAACGAACGCGTCTGGCAATACCTGCAAGGCCTGACGGGCGCTGGCGGGGTCATCCGCGAAGTGAAGGTCTTCGACCTCAAGCAAAGCATGCAGAACGGCGGCGGCCCCGCTTGCCTGAGGTTGCGTGTAGCGCTGAACGAAACCGAACTGGCGGCCGTCAACCCAGGGGTTATCATGACCGCGCCGCTGTACGATTCGCTGACCCAATGGGTCGAGCGGCACTACCGCGACCGCATGACCGAAAATGACCTGGCAGACCCGCAGTTGCTGCTCGAATGCCGCGGGGCACTGGATGAACTGACACAAATCCTTAAACTTGGCGCGGTTTATCCTTTCCAGATCAATTGAAAGCGCGCGCGACCTGACTACAGTCAAAGCAGGGCGCGTTGCCTTATCCCCAGACGAGAATGTAAAGACATGAGCGATACCCTGCAGCTGATCCTTGAAGACACCGACGGCACCCAACTGGAAACCTCCTGCACCCGCGTCGCGGTGATGTGGCAAGGCAAGGAGCTGTGGATCCAGCAGGATGGCCGCGGTCAACTGCTGATCGGCGTCGATGTCGAGGAAGGGGACGAGGAATACGCCAACCTGTTGTTGCGTCCATTGGCGACCAACCTGGTCAGCCTGCAACTGGAAATGGAACCGGCGGACATCGGCGACGATGACCATGTCCATGGCCCGGATTGCGGCCACGACCACTAAGGAACCCGCGCTATGCTCGCCCTCGGCAAACTGCTTGAACTGACCCTCGCCGGCCGTGAACCGGCGGAGAAGACTCAACTGACTGTCGAAGGCGTACGGATGCGCTGGTTGAGCGAGGGCGCGCTGGAGGTCAAGCCGCCCGAAGCCCGGGATAACGGCCTGGACCTGCTGCTGTCGGCCGGTATCCACGGCAACGAAACCGCGCCGATCGAATTGCTCGACCGCCTGCTGCATGACATCGCCCGTGGGGACCTGAAACCCCGGGCACGCATTCTGTTTCTGTTCGGCAACCCCGAGGCCATCCGGCGCGGTGAGCGTTTCGTCGAACAGGACGTCAACCGGCTGTTCAACGGTCGTCATGAATTGAGCGGCGGTCCTGAAGCGTTGCGGGCCTGTGAACTGGAGCGACTGGCCGCCAGTTTCTTCAGTCGGCCGGAGCGCAGTCGCTTGCATTACGACCTGCACACCGCCATTCGCGGCTCGAAAATCGAGCAGTTCGCCCTCTATCCATGGAAAGAAGGTCGCCAGCATTCACGCCGCGAACTGGCGCGCCTGCGTGCCGCGGGCATGGAAGCGGTGCTGCTGCAGAACAAGCCGTCCATCGTGTTCAGTGCCTATACCTACGATCAGCTCGGCGCCGAATCTTTCACCCTGGAGCTGGGCAAGGCCCGGCCATTCGGGCAGAACGACGGGGTCAACGTTAGCCTGCTGGAGACCGGCCTACACCAGATCATCGAAGGCAACGAGCCTGAGCTGGATGAAGGGCTCGACGGTCTTCAATTGTTCAGCGTCGCCCGGGAAATCATCAAGCACAGCGACAGTTTCCGCCTGAACCTGCCGGCGGATATCGAGAACTTCTCCGAGCTTGAAAAAGGTTATGTGCTGGCCGAAGACATCGCCCAGACCCGATGGGTGATCGAAGAGGAGGGTGCGCGGATCATCTTCCCGAATCCCAAGGTCAAGAATGGCTTGCGTGCCGGCATCCTGATCGTGCCGGCGACTGATGAAAGCCTGATCTAAACCGAATCTTGGACTCAATACATGCCCCCCTGTGGGAGCGAGCCTGCTCGCGATAGCGGTCTATCGGTCGACATTGATGGCGACTGATACTCCGTCATCGCGAGCAGGCTCGCTCCCACAGGGGAAACTGTGTCCAGGCTTAGAGCGCCACCGCCCGCTGCTCACTACGACGCAGCGCCCGGGTCTTGTGCAAGGTATCGGCGCAGGTCTTCGCCGCTTCCTGGCCCTTGTGCACGAAATGCTCGAAGAAGAACTTCTGATGCTCTTCCCCGGCATGGAAGTGATGGGGCGTGAGTACGACCGAGAACACCGGCACTTCGGTTTCCAGTTGCACCTGCATCAGGCCACTGATGACCGATTGGGCGACGAACTCGTGACGGTAGATACCACCATCCACCACCAGGCCGGCGGCAACGATGCCGGCGTAGCGGCCTGACTTGGCCAGCAGCTTGGCGTGCAGCGGGATCTCGAAGGCGCCACCGACTTCGAAGAAGTCGATATCACTTTCCTGATAACCCTGGGTGATCATTTCGGCGACGAAGCCTTTACGGCTCTGATCGACGATTTCCTTGTGCCAGCAGGCCTGGATGAACGCGACGCGCTCGCCCGGATGACTTTTGCTTTTGCTGTCGATTGCAGTGGGTTGCATGTTCTGGTTCCTGTTTGTGTGAAAAACAGGGCGTCATGAATCGAAGGGGATTCGAGGGTACGCCGCGCACGGAGTCGCAGTCGGCCCTTGGGTGTCGATCCCGTTCTCTCTTCATCCGGACTATGACCGTCGGCCCCGGAATCACACCGGGTCTGCTGACCTTGCCGCTACACCCCAAAAAGTGGTGTACCACCAAGCGCTCGCGGGCTATGCACGTTGCGTGCAATTACCGCCGGTGGGGAGTTACACCCCGCCCTGAGAACGTTTTTGCCGCCACGCTTTGTGACGGCGGACGATTTTTAACACATAACCCCTTGTTGGAGCGAGCCGTGGGAGCAAAGCTTGCTCGCGATGGCGTCGGGTCAGGCTGTATTGATGTTGACTGACCCACCGCCATCGCGAGCAAGCTTTGCTCCCACAGCGCGCATACAAGGGTTTGCTGCCCTTTCCGTCGACCGGGCTTGATTATTCTTGCCCATGCCCGCAGTAATTGCCCTTCGAAAGGGATTTCCCTCCACTTGAGCCCGAGGCCAGATTCATGAGTGTTATCGATCTTCGCAGCGACACGGTCACCCAACCTACCGCCGGCATGCTGGATGCCATGGCCAGTGCGCCGACCGGCGACGATGTGTATGGCGAAGACCCGACCGTCAATCGCCTCGAGGCTGAACTGGCCGCTCGCCTGGGCTTTGCCGCTGCACTGTTCGTGCCCACGGGCACCATGAGTAACCTGCTGGGGTTGATGGCCCACTGCGAGCGCGGCGATGAATACATCGTCGGCCAGCAGGCCCATACCTACAAATACGAAGGTGGCGGTGCGGCGGTGCTCGGATCGATCCAGCCTCAGCCTCTCGAAGTACAGGCGGACGGTTCCCTGGACCTGGCGCACGTCGCCGCGGCGATCAAGCCCGATGACTTCCACTTTGCCCGCACCCGCCTGCTGGCCTTGGAAAACACCATGCAGGGCAAGGTGCTGCCGCTGGAATACCTGGCTCGGGCCCGGCGTTTCACCCAGGAACATGGCCTGGCGCTGCACCTGGACGGGGCGCGGTTGTACAACGCCGCGGTCAAGTTGAATGTCGATGCCCGGCAGATCACGCAACATTTCGATTCAGTGTCGGTGTGCCTGTCCAAGGGCCTTGGCGCGCCGGTGGGCTCGGTCCTGTGCGGCAGCGTCGAGCTGATCGGCAAGGCGCGCCGGCTGCGCAAGATGGTCGGTGGCGGCATGCGCCAGGCCGGGATTCTCGCGGCGGCGGGGCTGTATGCCCTGGACCATAACGTCCAGCGCCTGGCCGGTGATCACGCCAATGCCCAGCGACTTGCCGAGGGCTTGCGCGCGGCGGGCTACGAGGTCGAGCCGGTGCAGACCAACATGGTCTACGTGCAGATGGGCGAGCGGGCCGAGGCGATCAAGGCGTTTGCCGATGAGCGGGGCGTCAAGCTCAGCGCGGCGCCACGCTTGCGAATGGTGACGCACATGGACGTGAGTGCGGCGCAAATCGACCAGGTGGTCGCCACTTTCGTCGAATTTTCCCGCCAATGACCCGGCAACCGGGCCAATTGACAGTTTCTATTGCATAAACACGCTGTACCCCACGCGCGGGGCCGATATAATGCGGCCCTTTGCCGTTGCTTCGTCTGTTGACGTTTTGCACAGGCCTTTGGCCGCAGCCTCCGTGGAAGAACCTAATGAAAAGCGCAGAAATCCGTGAAGCCTTCCTTCGCTTCTTCGAAGAGCAAGGCCACACTCGAGTAGCCTCCAGCTCTTTGATTCCGGGCAACGACCCGACCCTGCTGTTCACCAACGCGGGGATGAACCAGTTCAAGGACTGCTTCCTGGGCCAGGAAAAACGTGCCTACACCCGTGCAGTGAGCAGCCAGAAGTGCGTGCGTGCCGGCGGCAAGCACAACGACCTGGAAAACGTCGGCTATACCGCACGTCACCACACCTTCTTCGAAATGCTGGGTAACTTCAGCTTCGGTGATTATTTCAAGCGCGACGCCATCACCTTCGCCTGGACCTTCCTGACCTCCGACAAGTGGCTGAACCTGCCCAAGGAGAAGCTCTGGGTAACGGTTTACGCCACTGACGACGAAGCCTATGACATCTGGACCAAAGAGGTCGGTGTCCCGGCAGAGCGCATGGTGCGTATCGGCGACAACAAAGGCGCGCCTTACGCCTCCGATAACTTCTGGACCATGGGCGACACCGGCCCATGCGGCCCTTGCACCGAGATTTTCTACGATCACGGCGCCGACATCTGGGGCGGCCCACCCGGCTCGCCGGAAGAAGACGGCGACCGCTACATCGAGATCTGGAACAACGTGTTCATGCAGTTCAACCGCACCGCCGATGGCGTGTTGCATCCGCTGCCAGCGCCGTCGGTGGACACCGGCATGGGCCTGGAGCGGATCAGTGCGGTGCTGCAGCACGTTCATTCCAACTACGAAATCGACCTGTTCCAGAGCCTGCTGAGCGCGTCGGCCAAGGCCATCGGTTGCACCAACGACAACCAGGCTTCGCTGAAAGTCGTCGCTGACCACATCCGTTCCTGCGGTTTCCTGATTGCCGACGGTGTACTGCCTTCCAACGAAGGTCGCGGTTATGTGCTGCGCCGGATCATCCGTCGCGCCTGCCGTCACGGCAATAAGCTGGGCGCCAAGGGCAGCTTCTTCTATCAGATCGTCGGGGCGTTGGTGGCCGAGATGGGCGAAGCCTTTCCGGAGCTCAAGTCCCAGCAGGCGCACATCGAGCGCGTGCTCAAGGCTGAAGAAGAACAATTCGCCAAGACCCTAGAGCAAGGCCTGAAGATCCTCGAGCAGGACCTGGCCGAACTCAAGGGCAACGTGGTCCCGGGCGACGTGGTGTTCAAGCTGTACGACACCTACGGTTTCCCGATGGACCTGACCGGCGACATCGCCCGCGAACGCAACCTGACCCTCGACGAGGAAGGTTTCGAGCGGGAGATGGAAGCCCAGCGGGTGCGCGCGCGTTCCGCCAGCTCCTTCGGGATGGACTACAACAGCCTGGTCAAGGTTGACGTGGCCACCGAATTCACCGGTTATGCCGGCACCACCGGTTCGGCCAAGATCGTTGCCATCTATAAGGACGGGCAGTCGGTGGACATCTTGAGCGAAGGCCAGGAAGGCGTGATCGTGCTGGACAAGACCCCGTTCTACGCCGAATCCGGCGGTCAGATCGGTGACAGCGGTTACCTGCAAGCGGGCAGCTCGCGTTTCGACGTGCGTGACACCACCAAGACCGGCGGCGCCTTCCTGCACCACGGCGTGCTGGCGTCGGGCAGCTTGATGATCGCTGCTCCCGTGGCTGCCCATGTCGATGCCGAGGTTCGCCACGCGACATCGCTGAACCACTCCGCCACGCACTTGCTGCACGCAGCGTTGCGCCAGGTGCTGGGCGAGCATGTCCAGCAGAAGGGCTCGTTGGTGGACAGTCAGCGCCTGCGCTTTGACTTCAGCCATTTTGAAGCCATCAAGCCTGAGCAGATCAAGGCGCTGGAAGACATCGTCAACGCCGAGATTCGCAAGAACTCTCCGGTAGAGACTGAGGAAACCGACATCGAGACCGCCAAGCGCAAGGGCGCGATGGCGTTGTTCGGTGAGAAATATGGCGACAATGTGCGCGTGCTGAGCATGGGCGGTGATTTCTCCGTGGAGCTGTGCGGTGGTATCCATGCCAATCGCACCGGCGACATCGGTCTGCTCAAGATCATCAGCGAAGGCGGCGTCGCCTCCGGCGTGCGGCGTATCGAGGCAGTCACTGGCGCAGCGGCGCTGGCGTACCTCAACGCGGCGGAAGAACAACTCAAGGAAGCGGCAAGCCTGATCAGGGGCAGCCGCGACAACCTGATCGACAAGCTGTCGGCTGTGCTGGAACGCAACCGCCTGCTGGAAAAGCAACTCGAGCAGTTGCAGGCCAAGGCCGCCAGCGCCGCGGGCGACGATCTGTCGGCCCAGGCCGTGGACGTCAAGGGCGTGAAGGTGCTGGCCGTGCGTCTGGACGGCCAGGATGGCAAGGCGCTGTTGGCGCTGGTCGATCAACTGAAAAACAAACTCGGCCGCGCAGTGATCCTGCTCGGCAGTGTCCATGAGGAAAAGGTCGTTCTCGTCGCAGGCGTGACCAAAGACCTGACTGGCCAACTCAAAGCCGGTGATTTGATGAAGCAAGCCGCTGCGGCAGTGGGCGGCAAGGGCGGTGGTCGTCCGGACATGGCGCAAGGCGGTGGTACCGACGTCGGCGCACTGGACGCGGCACTGGCCCAGACCGTTGCATTTGTAGAGCAGGGTATTTAAGGCAGTGTCGCGGGCTCGTGGTCTAGTGACGAGCCCGCGCGCTGCTGATTGAATTATTGGGCGCCCTTCATGGGCAGAGGCGGCTTTGAAATGGCTTTGATCGTACAGAAATTTGGAGGCACCTCGGTCGGCACTGTCGAGAGAATCGAACAAGTCGCCGACAAGGTTAAGAAATTCCGTGAAGCGGGCGATGACCTGGTGGTTGTGCTGTCGGCCATGAGCGGCGAGACCAACCGTCTGATCGATCTGGCCAAGCAAATCAGCGGCGACCAGCAACCGGTTCCCCGCGAGCTGGACGTGATCGTTTCCACCGGCGAGCAGGTGACCATCGCCTTGCTGGCCATGGCGCTGATCAAGCGTGGTGTGCCGGCGGTGTCCTACACCGGTAACCAGGTGCGCATCCTGACGGACAGCGCGCACAACAAGGCGCGTATCCTGCAGATCGACGACCAGAAGATTCGCGGCGACCTGAAGGCTGGCCGTGTCGTGGTTGTCGCCGGTTTCCAGGGCGTGGACGAGCAGGGCAATATCACCACCCTTGGTCGTGGCGGTTCCGACACCACGGGCGTGGCGCTGGCAGCGGCTCTCAAGGCTGACGAGTGCCAGATCTACACGGATGTGGACGGTGTCTACACCACCGACCCACGGGTCGTGCCTGTGGCCCAGCGCCTGGACAAGATCACCTTCGAAGAGATGCTGGAAATGGCCAGTCTCGGCTCGAAGGTATTACAGATCCGGGCGGTCGAATTCGCTGGCAAGTACAACGTTCCGCTGCGCGTTCTGCACAGCTTCAAAGAGGGTCCGGGCACCCTCATTACTATTGATGAAGAGGAATCCATGGAACAGCCGATCATTTCCGGCATCGCTTTCAACCGCGATGAAGCCAAGCTGACCATCCGTGGCGTGCCAGACACCCCCGGCGTGGCGTTCAAGATTCTCGGCCCGATCAGCGCCGCGAACATCGAAGTCGACATGATCGTGCAGAACGTCTCGCACGATAACACCACCGACTTCACCTTCACCGTGCACCGCAACGACTACCAATCCGCCGAAGCGATCCTGAAAAAGACCGCTGGCGAGATCGGTGCCCGGGAAGTGGTGGGCGATACCAAGATTGCCAAGGTCTCGATCGTCGGCGTCGGCATGCGTTCCCACGCAGGCGTGGCTAGTCGCATGTTCGAATCCCTGGCCAAGGAAAGCATCAATATCCAGATGATCTCTACCTCGGAAATCAAGGTTTCCGTGGTCATCGAAGAGAAGTACCTGGAACTGGCCGTGCGCGCCCTGCACACGGCTTTCGAACTCGACGCTGCTGTCCAACAGGGCGAGTAAAGCGTTGTCTTGAGGGCGCGGCTGGACCGCGCCCTTTGTTTTTCTGAATGGCGCGTCCCAAAACTGTTCTTTTGCCCGCGCTGGTCAATACTAGGCCTGTAGGCTTCGACCGTTTCGGTTGTAGGTCCAATGCCTTTTTTTTGCAGACTGTTGTCCCTTAAGTGAATTGCGTGAGGAGAAAGGTATGCTGATTCTGACCCGTAGGTGTGCAGAAAGCCTGATTATTGGCGATGGCGAAATCACCGTGACCGTGCTCGGCGTCAAAGGAAACCAAGTGCGTATCGGCGTCAACGCCCCGAAAGAGGTTGCTGTACACCGGGAGGAAATCTACCTGCGTATCAAGAAAGAGAAGGACGACGAACCAAGCCATTAATTTTTATCGATTTTTATGTTTGCAAACGGGGATGAAGGTGGTTAATATACGCCCCGTGTTGCGGAGAGCTGGCCGAGTGGCCGAAGGCGCTCCCCTGCTAAGGGAGTACACCTCAAAAGGGTGTCGGGGGTTCGAATCCCCCGTTCTCCGCCATTATTCGTTTAGTGCGTCAAAACCTGGCTTGATCAGTAAGTGATTGAAATTACTGAAAAAAGCGCTTTACAAAAGGAATTGACGACCTATAATGCGCGGCAACAAATGCACTCGTAGCTCAGCTGGATAGAGTACTCGGCTACGAACCGAGCGGTCACAGGTTCGAATCCTGTCGAGTGCACCATTTAAGAGTTGTTTGCAGCAATGCAAATAACTTGGCTTCAACCAGTTGTGATCTGGTATAAAACCACAACTTGCACTCGTAGCTCAGCTGGATAGAGTACTCGGCTACGAACCGAGCGGTCACAGGTTCGAATCCTGTCGAGTGCACCAAACACCAAAAAGCCCGCGTTTAACGCGGGCTTTTTGCTGTCTACGATTTGGCCTTCACGCACCCCTTCTCATCGAACACGACCTCGGCGCTGCGACCGTTCTTCGCCTTGTAGGTATAACGTGTGCTCGAATTCCTGACCTTGATCGAGTCGGGCTTGCCCAGGGCGCTCTCTACGTCTTGTTGGCTCATGCCGGCGACGATGCGTCGCGCCAGGATGGCATCGCGCCGTTGCCTGGCATCGATGAGGTTCCCGCAGCGGTCCTGGGACTGGCCAACTATGGTCGGCTCCCTGCGTATGTTTGTGTTGCGGAATGTTTGCCAGCGTTCCGCTTCGGGCAGCATCGCCTCGGTCGCTGGATCGGTCGAGCCGGGGCTGTACGGATGGATCTGCTGCAGCGACAGGGCCTCTCCCGGGCCGCAGCTCAAGGTGGTGAATGTCACGTGCCCCGCGATGCTTTCGCAGCGATGCACAGACTGCCCGGCTGCCCACAACGGCAGGCAGGGCAGGGCGGCGAGCAGGAACAGGTAGTGGCTGACGGGCATCCGGTCGTCCTCCTTGACGGTGCAGGAGAAAAGGGTAGTCGCTGCATCTCTGCTGGCGGGTGTGTTTTCTTTTCTGGATAAGTCGTCCTAGAGGGACAGGTTCAGCCTGTGTTCAGGTTTGTCTCGCAAGCGCTTGTTCTTGCCATGATTTTTTAGCGTTTTAAAGCGTCAAGCGGTGTATGATTGCGCCCGTCAGCCCCGCCGGGGCTTTGGAATATCTCCATGGACTTACCCAGTAGTTACTCAATATTTAGTTTTGCCAATCATGAATTAACTGATTGAACCTTCCGGCGTGCCCCACTGCTGGGAGTGGAGTTCGCCTATGACCCAAGTAGAAGTCAAAAAAACGCAGGAAAGCCTTCAGGATCGCCTCGCTCAAGTCGTTGAGCTGCTGCAGCGCCAGCGGGTCGTCGAAGACCTGACGCATCGCCAGGAAGGCCCGAATCATGACCGGGTCGAGAACCTGGTCCACCGGCAGAACCTCGTCGAGCTGCAACGCAAGCTCGATGACCTGCACTCCGCCGACGTCGCCTACATTCTTGAAGCCCTGCCACTGGAAGAGCGCCTGACGGTCTGGCAGTTGGTCAAGGCGGATCGCGACGGTGACATCCTGCTCGAAGTGTCGGACTCGGTTCGGGAAACCCTGATCGCCGACATGGATGATCACGAGTTGCTGGCGGCGGCCAAGGAAATGGACGCCGACGAACTCGCCGACCTTGCGCCCGAACTGCCACGGGACGTTGTCCACGAACTGATGGAAGCCCTCGACGGCCAGCAGCGTGAGCGTGTGCGCTCGGCGTTGTCCTATGACGAGGAGCAAGTCGGTGCGTTGATGGACTTCGAGATGGTGACGATCCGCGAGGACGTCAGCCTTGAAGTGGTCTTGCGTTACCTGCGCCGTCTCAAGGAACTGCCCGGCCATACCGACAAGCTGTTCGTGGTCGACTACGACGGCGTGCTCAAGGGCGTGCTGCCCATCAAGCGTCTGCTCGTCAACGACCCGGAGAAGCAGGTCGCCGAAGTCATGGCCAGCGACCCGGTGAGCTTTCACCCGGACGAAGACGCCTACGATGCGGCCCAGGCATTCGAACGATATGACTTGATTTCTGCACCGGTGGTCGACAAGAACGGCAAGCTGATCGGCCGTCTGACCATCGACGAAATGGTCGACTTGATTCGTGAGGAAAGCGAAAGCGAAGTCCTCAACATGGCCGGTCTGCGCGAAGAAGAAGATATCTTTGCCTCGGTCTGGAAATCCCTGCGTAACCGCTGGGCCTGGCTGGCGATCAACCTGATCACGGCGTTTGTCGCTTCCCGGGTCATCGGCCTGTTCGAAGGCTCCATCGAGAAGCTGGTGGCGCTTGCGGCGCTGATGCCCATCGTTGCTGGTATCGGTGGCAACTCCGGTAACCAGACCATCACCATGATCGTCCGTGCCATGGCGCTGGACCAGGTCAGCACCGGTAACACATCGCGATTGATGCGCAAGGAACTGGCTGTCTCCTTGATCAATGGCGTGATTTGGGGCGGTGTGATTGGTGTGGTGGCTTATCTGCTTTATGGCAGCTGGTCACTGGGTGTGGTCATGACGGCCGCGATGACGCTCAATCTGCTGCTGGCAGCATTGATGGGGGTCTTGATCCCCATGACCCTGGCCCGTATGGGCCGTGACCCTGCCATGGGTGCCAGTGTCATGATTACCGCGGTGACCGACAGTGGCGGGTTCTTCATCTTCCTGGGGTTGGCGACGATTTTCCTGCTTTGAGCATTTATCGGGAAAGCCGCCTGTTGGCGTAATACTGTTCACTCGGAAAAACGGCGCTTGTTTCAGAAATGAAAAGCGCCGTTTTTTTTTGAAAAGTCTAATCGCCTTTTTCCAAGCGGGTGGTGCGCATATCCGTTTCTGCGGTAACGGCTGCTTAGGGTTCTCCGAGGCGGCCTGGTAGCCGACCTGGCTCTTGATGAGACCGCGTTCTCCTGTGGGAGCGAGCCTGCTCGCGAAGAGGTCGGCATATCCAGCATCTTCATTGGCTGAGCCACCGCTATCGCGAGCAAGCTTTGCTCCCATAGGGCTGACAGGTGTAAGCGCCATTTCCTTATGTGCGCAGCATTAACCTGCTTGGCGGGGCTTTTGTGTGGTCACGAAAGAAGGGGGGGAGGAGGGCCAAACGCCAGGCATAAAAAAGCCAGCACGAGGCTGGCTTGAGAATTTTGTGTGTAATCAGCTCGGCTCTGCGGCCATCTCTACATCATGGGCAATCAGCGAAACGAGAGCGTTCTGCTGGCGGTGGGAAAGTTGTCGGAAGCGTTGAAGCAGCTCGCGCTCATGCAAAGACAGCTCTGGGCTGTCCAGGCGCATGCTCAACTCTTCACCCAGTGCACCTTCCTGAATCAGGCTTTGCTCCAGGCGCGCAATGATTTCAGAGTTCATGCTGCGATGATGATTACGAGCCACCTCGGCAATGCGTTCCCGCATTCCGTCTGGCAGACGTACGACGAACTTGTCAGCCGTACGGCTGGAATAAATTGCCTGTTTCATTGGGCGCATATTTATTTAACCGGTTAGTTCAGGGGAGCGGTTCTTGGGATTGGCCGCAGGATGTCGATAGGACAAGCCCCATTGCCAAATGTTCAACCTGAATTGTTAAGAGGCCCGCATCATGCCTCAAAATTGCCAGATCATTGGCGCCAATTCTGTGACAAATTCTGATCCGGGTAAAGGCGTTATGCCAGCACCTTTCATCAAAAAAATGCGGACTGGTTGGAAAAAACAACAGGTTCGCATTTTGTGACCGTCAGATTGTGTCGATGTGCCATACCGTTTGGCGGATAACGGAAATCGACCAAAACGCTTGCCGTCCCTGTCTTGTACAGGATAGTGGCAAATGGCCGATTTACTAGGGCGAGCAAGCCAGGGGCAGATGAATGGTGGCCGAGGCATGGCTGTCTGGCCTATCCAGCCTCTGAGCGGTACCATTTACCTACACTTAAAAAAAGGGACGACATGACAAACGCAGGGCAGGTCGTTAACATGCACGCCGTTCCGCGCACCGCATTCCTCGTGGTCGACTCGTGTCTCAGTAGCTCAATTGGATAGAGCATCCCCCTCCTAAGGGGAAGGTTGGCAGTTCGAACCTGCCCTGGGACACCATTATAAACAGTGGGTTAGTGAAATTGCCGCTCACTTCCTCTGCTCGTTTTCCCCTCCCCGAACGATCATCTTCGGCTTCAGCGCGCCATTCGCGCCTTACGCAGCGCTTCATTTCCTCAAGCTGTGATCGATTACCCATTTTTACTTCTTTTTATTGAGCCTGTTTCGGTAACGCGAAACTTTCTCCCCCCTCTGCTATCTGACCGTCTCGGTACGCTGTAGGACTTTTCCTCCGTTGCCGGTGGAATACGTACCTCTTTTTTACCTATGTCGTCGGTGCCGCATTTCGCAGGCCTGACCCACCGTGTCTTTGATTCAGGCCACAAGGATGTGACATGCAGCCAGCCGCACCCTGCCGAACGCGTAAACCGAGCAGCCCCCGCCGTTGTGTTGACGCAACCCGTTCATCTGCACAGAACGCCAGGCGTCTCACGCTGCTGTTGATGGCGGCCTGGATGACGGGCGCGTGGAGCGCCGCACAGGCGGCTGGGCCTGAAGAAGAACTGCTGCGCCAGCAAGAACGCGAACGGGTGTTGAGGGAGCAATTGGAGTCCCGGCCCGACGTGCGCTTGCAGGCGGCACCCGTGGATGAAGGTGTCGAGCGTTTGCCGGCCAAGGAGAGTCCCTGCTTCGCCATCAATGACATCCGCCTGATCGGCGAGGCGTCGGAACAATTCCAGTGGGCGTTGCGCGCCGCCAACCCCAAGGATGATCCGGCCATTGGCCGTTGCCTCGGTGGCGGCGGGATCAACTTGACGATGAAGCGCATGCAGAATGCGATCATCGAGGCCGGCTACGTCACCACGCGCGTACTCGCCGAAGCCCAGGATTTGAACAGTGGAGTCCTGGTATTGACCCTCGTGCCGGGGCGCATCCGTGAGATTCGTTTCGAAGAGGGCACCAGCTCCCGAGCCAATGCCTGGAACGCGATGCCGGCCAATCCTGGCGATCTGCTCAACTTGCGCGACATCGAGCAGGCGCTGGAGAACTTCAAGCGCGTGCCGACCGCCGAGGCCGACATCAAGATCGCCCCGGCCCGTGCCGCCGACGCCAAACCTGGTGAGAGCGACGTGGTGATCGCCTGGAGCCAGCGGTTCCCCGCCCGCGTGAGCCTGTCGGTGGACAATTCGGGCAGCAAGACCACGGGTAAATACCAGGGCAACGTGTCGCTGTCCTTGGACAACCTGCTGTCGCTCAACGATTTGTTCTACGCCAGCGTCAACCATGACCTGGGCGGTGGCGAGTCCGGCCATCGCGGCTCCGATGGCAGCACGCTGCATTATTCGCTGCCGTTCGGCTATTGGCAGTTGGGGTTCACCAGCAGCGAATATAACTACGAACAGTCGGTCGCCGGTGCCAACCAGACCTATCAGTACCGGGGCGAGAGTCGCAACAACGAGCTGCGCCTGTCACGCCTGCTGTACCGCGACGCCGTTCGCAAGACCACCGCCTGGGGCAGCTTGTGGACGCGTTCGTCGGAGAACTTCATCGACGACACCGAAGTCGGCAACCAGAAACGCCGCATGGCCGGTTGGCAGTTGGGATTGGACCATCGGGAGTTCATTGGCGCTTCGATTCTTGACCTGGGCGTCGCCTATCGTCGCGGCACTGGTGCCCACGACGCGCTCAGGGCGCCCGAAGAAGATTTTGACGCCGGCACGTCACGCTCGCAGATCATCACCGCCGATGCCCAATTGCAGGTGCCGTTCCTGATCGGCGATCAGCGCCTGCGCTACATCGGCGGCTGGCGCGCGCAATGGAACCGTACGCCGCTGGTGCCACAGGATCGTTTCTCCATTGGCGGGCGCTACAGCGTGCGCGGTTTCGATGGCGAAAACATTCTGTCCGCCGACCGTGGCTGGACCCTGCGCAACGAAATCGGCCTGTCCCTGGGACAGACCGGACAGGAGCTCTACACCGGTATCGACTATGGCGAGGTCAGCGGCCAATCCAGTGAATTCCTGATCGGCCAGCGCCTGGCGGGGGCCGTGGTGGGTATACGCGGCGGTTACAAGGGCCTGTCCTATGACTGGTCGGTGGGTACGCCGTTGAAGAAGCCCGATGGTTTCGAGACGGCCAACGTGACCAGCGCGTTCACCGTCATTTGGTCATTCTGAGGTGATCCCATGCAGTTCGAGACGCTAGACATTATCGCCCCCGGCCTGATCGACGAACCCTGGAGCGAAGCCGCAGTGTTCGGCTCCGCCACCTGGTTGTGGATGCACTCCAAGGCCCATCGCGATGCGCCGTTGCACAGCTTACCAACGCTGCTGCTGCCGGCCCTCAAGCATCGTCAGTTCGTGCTTGGCTCCGAACACGGCAAGCCGGTGTTCTACCTGTCCTGGCTCAACCTCGACGAGGCGGCGGAGCAACGCTACCTGCGGCAGTCGCCGCTGACGCTGACCCAAGACGACTGGAACAGCGGCGAGCGACTCTGGCTCAACGACTGGGTCGCTCCCTTTGGCCACACGGCGGTATTGAGCCGCTTGTTGCAACGTCATCTTTTTATCGATCGCTGCGCCCGTGCCCTCTATCACCGAGGCGACGAGCGTGGCCTGCGGGTCAAGACATTCCAAGGGATCGGGGTCATTCCCGAACAGGCCCAGGCCTGGTTTGCCGCCCACCCGCTGGCAATCGAAGCGTAACTCCAACCACTGCTCGTGCGGGCTGGCTCCGCAAATGGAATTGCTATGAACAAGCATCTGTACCGAATCGTTTTCAACAAGGCTCGCGGACTGTTGATGGTAGTGGCCGAGAACGTTACCAGCCAAGTCAAGGCGCCGGGGACTCGTTCTGGCCCGGCGGCGGGCGCAGCGGCTTGCACGGCGACACTCGGAGCGTTGCGCTTTGCCTTGATGACAGCGATTGGCCTGGTGTCCTTGAGCGTGGCGCCGACCTGGGCCGGCACCATCGTCGCCGACCCGGGTGCGCCGGCCGGCCAACGACCCGTGATCATACAAAGCGCCAACGGCACGCCGCAGGTGAATATCCGCGCGCCTAGCGCTGGCGGTGTCTCGCGCAACACCTACAACCAGTTCGACGTCGACGGCCGGGGGGTAATCCTCAACAACGCCACGGGCAATAGCCAGACGAAACTGGGTGGTTGGATCGAAGGCAACCCGATGTTGGGCAATGGCAGCGCGCGGGTCATCCTCAACGAAGTCAATTCCAGTAATCCCAGCAAATTACGCGGTTACGTCGAAGTCGCCGGCCAGCGCGCCGAAGTGGTGATCGCCAACCCGTCCGGTATCACCTGCAACGGTTGCGGCTTCATCAACGCCGATCGGGCCACCCTCAGCACCGGCCGGGCGCAGTTGGAGAACGGTCGCATCACCGGCTACACCGTGCAGGGCGGGACCCTCAACATCGAAGGCAAAGGCCTGGACGCCCGCGAAGCTGACTACACCGATCTGATTGCTCGTTCGGTACAGGTCAACGCCGGAGTGTGGGCCAACGACTTGAAGGTTACGGCCGGACGTAATCAGGTCAATGCCGACAACACCGAGGCCACGCCGCTGCCAGGCGCAGAGGGAGAAAAACCTACCGTTGCCATCGACGTGGCCAAGCTCGGCGGCATGTATGCCGGGAAGATCATGCTGGTGGGCACCGAATCCGGCGTGGGAGTGCGCAACGCCGGACAGATCGGCGCCATGGCCGGCGAGGTGGTCATCAGCGCCGACGGCAAGTTGCAAAACCAGGGCGCGATCAGCAGCGCAACGGCGACCCGGGTTGCTGCCACCAGCGTTGAAAACAGCGGCACGCTCTACGCCAAGGGCGACCTGAGGCTCGACATCACCGGTGACATCGACAACAGCGGCACCGTTGCCAGCCAGACCCACACCACGCTGACCGCCAAGGCTATCCGCAGCACCACGGCGTCGAGCCTGGCGGCGGGCGTCGGCGCGGACGGCAAACTGGGCAGCAGCGGCAACCTCGCGCTACGGGCCGCCACGGTCAAGGCGCAGGGCCAGAATCTTGCTGGCGGCGACGTCAGCGTCGAGGCCGCTGACCTGGACCTGAGCGGCAGCCAGACCCTGGGCCGCAACGTGACCCTGACGGCCAGCGCCGGCGATGCCAACCTCACTGGCAGTCGGGTCGATGCGACCCAAGTGCTGAATGCCAAAGCGGCCAAGACCTTGCGCACCGATACGGCCAAGGTCACCGCAGGTAACCTGCAAATGCGCGCGCGGGATATTTCCAATGTCGGCGGCGAGCTGGTGCAGACCGGCACGGCCGACACGTCGATCAAGGCCACCGACACGTTCGACAACAGCGACGGCCGGATTGCCTCCAACGCCACCAACCTGAAGCTTGGCGCCAATCGCCTCGACAACAGCAAGGGCAAGGTCGAGCACGCCGGCAAAGGCACCCTGGACATCCAGGCCACCCAGTTGGCCGGCAGTAAAGGTACCTTGGCGAGTAATGGCACATTGAGCATCAAGGCCCGCGAGGTGGTGGTCGATAATGGCCTGACCCAAGGCCAGCAGATCACGCTCGACACCACGACGTTGTCCAACCAGCGTGGACGCATTCTCCAGACCGGCGCGCAACCGTTGCAGGTCACCGCCCGTGGACGCTTCGACAATCAGGCCGGGCAAGTCAGCAGTCCCGGTGCAGTGGTGCTGAAGGTCGGCACGCTGAACAACCAGGGCGGTAAAGTCCTCGCCACCGAGGGCGGTGCCTTGACCGTCACGGCCGACGAAAAGGTCAACAACGGCGGTGGCACGCTGGCCGCCAGCGGGACGACAAAAGTCAGCGGCAAGGCACTGGATAACGCCAAAGGCACCGTAAGTGCCGGCGGTGAGCTGCACGCGACGTTCGACCGCTTGGACAATATCGGCGGCACGCTCGCCGCCACCCAGCGCATGGAGATCATCGCCGGACAGTTGAACAACACCAACGGCGTGCTGGGGTCGGTGAAGTCCGGGTTGCAGGTCACCGTCTCGGCGGATGCGCTGAACAACAGCGGCGGACGCCTTGAAGCGCTGGGCGATATCACGCTGTCGGCCGAGGGCCTGAACAACCAGCGCGGGGTCATCAGTGGCCGAGCCTTGGACCTGGACAGCCGCGGCCTGCTGACGGACAACAGTCAAGGCACGTTGAATGCCGGCGCGACCCTGGACCTGCGCAGCGGTGAATTGCGCAACGCGGCGGGCCTGATCCAGGCCAAGGGCAAGCTGTTCATCGACACCGGCACCCAGGCGCTGAACAACCTTCAGTCCGGCACCACCCAAGGCATCAGCGGCCAGGACACGGTGGAAATCCACAGCGCCCATTTCAACAACAGCGCCGGTTTCCTCGGTGCCAAGGGCGCGCTGGTGCTCAAGGCCACCGACGTTACCAACGGCAGCGGCGGCCAGATCATTGGCCAGAAGAGCGTACAGGTCGAAGGCGCCCGGGTGGATAACCGCGGCGGTCAATTGCAGGGCCTCGGCGATGTCCAGTTGGCGCTGGGGGATACGCTCAGCAACCAGGGCGGACTGGTGCGCAGCGCGGGCACCTTGGGCGTGACTGCCGGCGTGCTCGACAACAGCGCCACCCAAGGTGCCAATCAGGGCCTTGAAGGCGGTGCCATGAGCCTGGTGCTCGACACCTTCGGCAACCAGGCCGGAGCCGTGCGCGCCGACCAAGGGTTGTCCATCGGCGTCAGCCAAGCGCTGGATAACCAGGGCGGCCTGATTTCCTCGGGGGCCGGCCTGACCATCACCGATCGCGATCCGGCGCAACGTCGCCAGGCGGTGCACAACCTCAATGGGACCTTGCTCGCCGGCAGCCTGTTGTCCCTCAACGCCGCCTATTACGCGGGCACCGGCCGCGCCCTGAGCCTGGGGGACCTGACGTTCAGCCTGCAAAATGGCCTGGACCTGAGTGGACAGATCCAGGCCAATGGCAAGGTTGACCTGAGCACCGAAGGGGCTTTCAACAACAGCGGAAAACTGCTGGCGGGCAATCTCCTGCTGGTGCGCTCGCAAACCCTGGACAACGCCGCCAGCGGCGAGATCAGCGCCGGCCAGGTTCGCCTGACCGTCAACGACAGCCTGACCAACCGTGGCCTGATCGACGGCCAGCAGGTACGCGTGCAAGCGCAGTCGCTCAACAACCTGGGCACAGGGCGTCTGTACGGTGATCGACTGGCGATCGCCACCTCGGCACTGAGCAACCGCGATGAAAACGGTGTCGCCGCGACCATCGCCGCCCGCGAGTCGCTGGACATAGGCACCGGCACCCTGGACAACCGCGAGCAGGCGATGATCTTCAGTGCCGGGGACCTGGCCATCGGCGGTGCGCTGAGCGCCACTGACAAGGCTCAGGACCGGGCCCAACTGCTGACCAACGCCAGCGCGACCATCGAGGCCCTCGGCAACCTGTCGCTCGATGTGCAAAGCGTGCGCAACACCAACGAACACTTCAGCACCCAACAGGTGGAAGTCAGCCGCACCGCCTTGCAGGAATTCCAGCTCAGCGGTTCGCCGAACCGCTACCAGGGCAACCAGATTTCCGTGGGCCACGACGAGGTTGATTACCTCTACACACCTGAGGGGCGCAAAGACAACTGGAACCGCTACGATTACACCCGCGTGGTCCAGGAGACCCAGATCGCCACCTCGGCACCGGCGCAGATCCTCTCTGGCGGGACGATGCAAATCAACGCAGGCGATGTGCTCAACGACAAGAGCCGCATCATTGCCGGTGGCTTGTTGCAGGCCAACATTACCAGCCTGACCAACACCGAACTGACCGGCCAGCGCACCACCACCGACAGCGGCACCGCAACGAACTTCTACCGCATCCAGCGCAAGGGCCGGGACCGGCAAGGAAGGGCCGTCACGGCCTATACGCCCGCCCCTTTGATCCAGGACATCAGCCTGCAACCGACGGTGTTCGCCCAGAACGCCGCCGGCAACGGTACCGGCACCCAGATCAGCGCCCGCGCCACCCAGGGTGTCGGCGAACAGATCGCCGCCACGGGCACGGTCAGCGCTCCGGTCGACAGGACCTTTCAAGTAGCGCCCCTCGTGCAGGTCGCGGCCCAGACCACCCTCAACAGCAAGGGTGTGGCCGAGCAGATCCGCAGTGGCGGGCCCTCCCTGGCATTGCCGAACAACAGCCTGTTCAACACCAACCCCCAGAGCACCAGCCGCTACCTGATCGAAACCGATCCGCGTTTTGCCAGCTACCGCACCTGGTTGTCGTCGGACTACATGTTGCAGCGCCTGCAAGTCGACCCGGCACTGACGCAACAACGTCTGGGCGACGGCTTCTATGAACAGAAATTGATTCGCGAACAGATCGCGCAACTCACCGGCCGACGTTTCCTCGACGGCTACGCCAATGACGAAGCGCAATACCGTGCCTTGATCGACAATGCCGTGACCGTCGCCAGCCAATGGCAACTGGTGCCCGGCGTGGCCCTGACCTCCGCGCAGATGGCCCAGTTGACCAGTGACATCGTCTGGCTGGTGCAAAAGCAGGTCACCCTGGCCAACGGTGACACCCGCAACGTGTTGGTGCCGCAAGTGTACGTACGGGTCCAGGAGGGCGACCTCAACGGCTCCGGCGCCCTGATCGCCGGGCAGCAGTTGAACCTGAGCATCGCCGGCGACCTGGTCAACAGTGGCAGCCTGGCCGGGCGCAGTGTCATGGCGATCACTGCGCAGAACATCGAAAATCTCGGCGGGCGCATCCAGGCCGACAAGGTTTCGCTCGCCGCGCGGGAAAACCTCAACAACCTCGGCGGCCTGATCGGTGCCGTGGACAGCCTGTCGCTCAAGGCCGGGCAGGACGTCAACGTCATCTCCAGCAGCCGGGACAGCAGCAGTGCCCAAGGCACCCGCACCCACCTGTCGCGGGTGGCCGGGCTGTTCGTCAGCGGCGCCCAGGGGACGATGGGCGTGAGTGCCGGCAACGACCTCAACCTCACCGGGGCCCAAGTGGTCAATGCCGGCAAGGGCGGCAGTACCTTGTTGGAGGCGGGCAAGAACATCAACCTGGCCACCGTCGGCGAAGCCCACGAGCAAGCGCTGACCTGGAACAGCAGCAACTGGCGCAAGGACGCCAGCCAGACTGAGGTCGGCTCCCAGATCCAAGGGCAGGGCGACGTGCGCTTGAGCGCCGGCCAAGACCTCAACGCCCGCGCCGCCCAGGTCACCAGCGAGCAAGGCGCGGTGTTTGCCGAGGCCAAGCGCGACGTCAACCTGACCGCCGGCCAGAACTACCAGTTCGCCGATGAAGCCCACAAGGTCAAGGGCAGCAATGGGATGTTCTCCAGCAAGACCACCACCACCCGCGACACCATCAGCCAGACCTCGGTCGAAGGCTCGACCCTGAGCGGCGAGCAGACCTATGTGCAGGCCGGTCGCGACATCAACCTCAAGGGCAGCAACGTGGTGTCCACGACCCAGACGGTGCTGGTGGCGGACAACAACGTCAACATTGAGGCCGACACCGCCAGCAGCAGCGAACGCCATGACAAGTCTGTGAAGAAAAGTGGCTTGTTCAGCGGCGGTGGCATCGCCGTGACCATGGGGACCCAGCAACAGAGCGTCAAGGACCTCACCACGGAGCATACGGCCGTGGCGAGCACGGTCGGTTCGACCACCGGTGATGTGCTGATCGAAGCGGGCAAGGGCTATCGCCAAGTGGGCAGCCAGGTATCGGCACCACAAGGCAACATCGACGTCACGGCGCAGACCATCGACGTCGTCGAGGCGCGCAACACCCGCGAGCGCGAACGGGAAACCCTATTCAAGCAGACCGGGTTCACTCTCACCGTGACCAACCCGGTGATCAGCGCGATCCAAACGTCCCAGCAAATGAAACGGGCGTCGGAGAAAACCGACGACGGACGCATGAAGGCCCTGGCCGCCGCAACTGCCGTGCTGGCGACCAACAATGCCGCTACCGCCGTGGCGATGGACCCGGGCGCGGTGGGTGGGATCAACATCAGCCTGTCGCTGGGCACCAAGAAGAATGAAAGCACCACCACTTACACCAGCGACAGCGCGGCCGGCTCGACCATGACCGCTGGCAACGACGTTCGCCTGCGCGCCACGGGAGCTGGCGCCGCGAGCGACATCAACGTGCAAGGCAGCGATATCAAGGCCGGCCGCAACGCCAGCCTGTTGGCGGACGGTGACATCAACCTGCTCGCCGCGCGCAATATCGACAAACAGGAAACCGACAGCAAAGGCAGCAGCGCCAGCATCGGCATCGGCTTCTCCCTAGGTGCTCGCAACGGTTTCACCTTGGACCTGGGGGCATCCGGCACTCGCGGCCAGGCGGATGGCGATGGCCTCACCCACACCAATACCCATGTCCAGGCGGGCAACCAGTTGTTGCTGTCCTCGGGCGGTGACACCAACCTCAAAGGCGCGGTGGCCAGCGGCAAGCGAGTGTTGGCCGATGTTGGCGGCGACCTGAACATCGAAAGCCTGCAAGACACCAACACCTACGTGGTCGATGAGAAGAGCCTGGGCGTTGGCATCAGCCTGTGCATTCCGCCGTTCTGCTTAGGCATGAGTACGATCAGTGGTGCCAGCGGCAGCTTCGGTGCCACGGATATCGACTCCAACTACGCCAGCGTGACCGAGCAATCGGGCATCAAGGCCGGGGACGACGGCTTTGACATTCGCGTGGGGGGCAACACCGACCTGGTCGGCGCTGTCATCGCCAGCAGCGACAAGGCCGTGCAGGACGGCAAGAATCGCCTGGTCACCGCCAGCCTCACCAGCCGCGACATCAAGAACAAAGCCGAGTACGACGCCAGCACCGTCAGCGTCGGTGGCGGCTATCGCGAAGTCGGCAAGGACCAACAGGGCAACGCCACCAGCGGCGGCACGCAAACCCCGGGCACCGACCTGCCGAAGAACGACAACGACCTCAGCGCCACGATGCCGATCGCCATCAGCGCCAGCGACGACGCCAGCAGCGTCACCCGCAGCGGCATCAGTGGCGGCACCATTGTCATCAGCAACGACGCCGAGCAACAGAAGCGCACCGGCAAGAACGGCGAGCAAACTATCGCCAGCCTCAACCGCGATGTCTCCAGCGATCGCGACACCACCAACACCCTCAAGCCGATCTTCGACGAAGACGAAATCCGTGCCGGTTTCGAGATTGTCGGGGCGTTCTCCAACGAAGCCAGCACCTTGCTCGCCAACAAGGCCAAGGAAGTCGACCTCAAGCGCAAACAGGCCAAGGAAGCTCAGGCAGCGGCCCTGGACCCCAACGCCAAACTCACCGACACCGAACGCTTGGCGCTGCTCGGCAGCGCTCAGCGCCTGAATGCCGAAGCCAGCGGCATCGCCGACAAGTGGGGCGCGGGCGGCACCTACCGGCAGATCACCACCGCCCTGGTCGGCGCGGCCAGCGGCAACATCAGCGGCGGCAACAGCGCGTTCGTTCAAGGGCTGGTGGTCAACTATCTGCAGCAGCAGGGCGCCGGCTACATCGGCGACCTGGTGGCGGACGGCAAACTCACCGAAGGCTCGCCACTGCACGCCGCCCTGCACGGCGTGGTTGCCTGTGCGGGTGCCGCCGCCAGCAGCCAGAGCTGTGGCAGCGGAGCCGCCGGCGCGGCGGCATCGAGCCTGCTCACCGGTCTGTTCTCCGAAGCCAGCCCCGATGAAAGCGAAGCCCAACGTGAGGCCAAGCGCAACCTGATCGTCAGCATCGTCACCGGGCTGGCCGCCACCAGCTCCTCGCTCGACCCGGCTACCGCCAACAGTGCGGCGGGCGCTGCGGTGGACAACAACTGGCTGGCGACTCAGCAGTGGGTTCAGGCGGAAAAGGAATACAGCGAGGCTGACTTGGCGGGCAAAGCGAAGGTGGTTGCCAAGTGGGGGTTCATTTATCAAAAACAAGAAATGCTGACCCGATTCGGCATCGGCAAAGGTTTGGCGCAGGCGGGTTGGAGCGATGTCGAAGGCGTGGCGCAGTTCCTCCTCAATCCGGTTGAAGGGATCAAAGGTATCAAAGCCTTGATCGACGATCCCGAGGCGGCCCAGAGATTAGGCGACGAAATGGTCAATGGCGCCAAAGCCAAAATCGCACGTATCGAAGACGCCCTGGAACATGGCGGCGACGAACGTGCCGTGCAACTGGGCGAGGATATTGGCGAACTGGTCTGGCAAGTCGGCACCATCGCCACGGGCGTGGGCACGGCGGCCAAGGGCGGCGTGGCGCTGGCGAAAACCGGGATCAAGGTGGGGGCCAAAGAGCTTGAAAAAATGGCCGATATGGCCAACATTGCCAAAGCTGAAGCCGCTGCTGGTAAGCCGATGCAGTGGAGCAGCGTGGAGGGGGCGTATAGCAAGAAACTTGAGGGGGGGTATGGCACTGTCACGACGACGGTCAATGGCAAGATTGTTGAGAATGCGGGGGAGTACAGTGTAGGGGCAAAAGTAACTGCTCCGAAGGTAAAGGCGGAGGGTGAGGTTAATGGCCAGGTGTTCACCGATGTTAACCAGACGGCCAGACCTGGCTCTCAAGCAAAGCCTGATCAACCGACATTGATAGCTGATCGTGTAAATACAAAAATAGAATCATCTGGTAAACCTTTGCCAAACGCAAATATGGCAACTGCACATGCGGAAATTGGGGTCATACAGCAAGCGTACGATGCCGGGAAAACCCAAGGGGCCGCTATGACTCTAAAAGTTGAGGGGCAAGCTGTGTGTGGCTATTGCCGAGGAGATATTGCAGCGGCCGCGGAGAAGGCCGGCTTAAAGTCTCTTGAGATTAATGAGATTGCTACGGGTAAAACTTTATATTGGAGGCCTGGCATGCGTTCTATTAAGGAGTCAAATTAATGAAGAACTGCACTTTGTCGTGGGTGTTTGGTGCCGGTGACCAAGCGAGTGGGGGAAATAAAATGCTGCCTGCTTGGCAGGATGTTGAATTTTATTTGGATGAAGTTAAGAGGAGGAACGGTTCTCTAACTTTAAATGTTGTTGATGGTCCAGACGTAGGGCCGCAGTTGTTGCAAGTTTTTTCGGATAATGGTAAGTATGTTTTGTCTTTGGGTGAAGATGATGGCGAAGACTATATTGTGCGTTCTTATTTGAACCCAGAGCTTAAAGGTAGTGAATATGAGATTCTAGGTAATACTTGGGGCGGTGAGTTGGTCTGCTTGGATTTTTCCGTCGTAAACGATGCGTTTGAAGAGTTTTTTCTGACCGGTAACGTTAGTCGAAGTTTGTTGAGTTGAGTCGACTAAGGAAGTAGGTGTTATCTTTTCATAATGGGTGACGTTGCTCTGGAAAAAGGGGCGGATTTATTTGTTAAAAAAGGGTGGATTTATTTAATTGTTAGGCTCCTAGGTTTTCAAGTAAGTCTGCCCCGAATGGCACTTACTTAACGGCTAACTAGCTGATACGCCTGAAAAAAATGAAAAAAGGCTGGCCTTGGTCTACGGTGATAGTTGCGAACACACACCGATCAAGCAAGGACACAGCCCGAGTGAATCGTAGACGCCAAATCGTCCGACATCAACAGCACCGTATGCGCCAGCACGCCACGAATAGCAATGCTCATGCTTTCTTCAAGCTGCTCACCGATCCAGAGCTACTGCAGGGTGTCGAATCGTCGATACCCAAGCATCGTCAACGGCTGTTCCCGCCGACCGAAACACTGTCCATGTTTCTGTCCCAGGCGATGAGCGCCGATCGCTCCTGCCAGAATGCCGTGAATGATTTTTCGATCAAACGCTCCTGCGAGGGTTTGAAACCCAACAGCATTCATACCGGTGCTTACTGCAAAGCCAGAGCGCGGTTGCCGGTGGAAATGGTTTCAACCTTGTTGCGCTCCACGGGGTCATCGATGAGCAACCGGGCTCCATCATCATGGCGTTGGAGGGGGCGACCAGTACGTCTCGTGGATGGCACTACGGTCACCCTGCCGGATACGCCGGCCAACCAAGAGGCCTATCCGCAATCTCGTGGGCAGAAAGCCGGACTGGGCTTTCCCATCTGCCGGTTGGTGGGAATTGTTTGCCTCGCCAGCGGTGCTGTTTTGGATGCCTCGTTGGGACGTTTTCGCGGTAAAGGCGGTGATGAGCAGACGCTGCTTAGAACCATGCTCGATACCTTGGAACGAGGTGACATTGTGCTGGGCGATGCCTACTACGCAACCTACTTTTTGTTGTGTGAATTGCAACATCGAGGCGTGGACGGGGTGTTCGAACAATACGGCGCTCGACGGCGTAGCACGGACTTTCAGTTGGGAAAGCCCTTGGGGTCGGAAGATCATTTGGTTGAGTTGAAAAAGCCCAAGGCAAAGCCGTCCTGGATGAGTCAGGCCTATTACGACGAGGCACCTGAAACGCTGACAGTACGTGAGCTGAAGGCCGGAGGGAAAATCCTGGTCACCACTTTGAATTGTCCACAGCAGGTGCCAAAAGCGGCCCTTAAATCACTGTTCAAAGACCGATGGCATGTGGAGCTGGATCTGCGCAACCTCAAGACTACGCTGGGGCTTGAAGCACTGAGCTGCAAGACGCCAGGTATGGCCGTCAAGGAGTTGTGGGTCTACTTGCTGGCCCACAACCTGATACGGATGCTCATGGCGCAATCAGCTCTGCTAACCGACTGTCTGCCTCGCGAACTGAGCTTCAAGCATAGCCTTCAGCTGTGCCTGGCGTTGAGGCAGTACGGGGCTCAGGAGCAAGAGGATCGGCTGCTGAATCTGCTTGAGCTGATTGCCCAGAAACGTGTCGGAAAGCGTTCTGGCAGGATTGAGCCGCGCGCGATAAAACGAAGACCCAAGCCTTACCCCATGCTGATGAAAACACGTCGATCAGCAAGGGCCGAGGTCAGGAAAAATGGACACCCGAAGAAGGTTAAGTAAGTGCCATTCAAGTCTGCCCCCTTTTTTTGGCGAAGAAACACTCCTCTGCTTTCGAAGGCGGTGTTATTTATCATACGAACAGCCGAAAACTAGCTAGTTAGGTGTGAGATGAGTAGTGATCGGGAAACGTTAGTAAGGGAAAGGGGGCAGATTTATTTATTGGAAAGGGCGGATTATTTAATTCCTGGATTTCCAAATAAATCTGTCCACTTTTCTTAATCTGTCCCCTTTTTTCTATTATCGCCTCTAGCAAAGGCTGGAGGGAAATAGGTATGAAGTCTTTATTGTCCGACTGGTGCGCCTTCTGTGAAGGCAGGGCAGTCTTCGATAAATCTCACTTTTTGGGATTGTTGAAAGCGCACAGTGGTTCCGAGGAGCTTCGACGTATATTCAGCTATTTTCCGTTTTCGGAAGAGCTGGTTGATAGAGCCGAGCGCGTTCTAGCCTCTGGAGATATGGAGAAGTCTCTGTATCTCTTGCCAAAACTTAAAGTTGGAGAGGGCGAATTAATTCAGCTAGGCCGGGAGTGGCTCAAGGAACAAGAAAGAGTATGCGGGGCGCTCGGTGACTCTGAAGTTCTAAAGATTTGTGAGAATGCCCAGGTGCTTTTTGTTGATGGTCCCGATATGGATCACTGGCTTCAGCAAGATATTCCTCATTACTGGTTGTTTGATGAGGTTGGGGATGCAATCAGGGGGAGCAGAGTTTCTGATACTGAGCAGATTTATGCGCTGTTTGAGGCGTTCTATGGATTGGCTGCGGACTACTATCTCGCTTGGTATATTGGGCAGCCGTTGTTTAAATTTGATATTGATTTGGCGTCCTATTTTATATTCTGGGGGGCTGGCGGAAGGTGTGCTCTCACCGAAAGCGGCTTCTTAGTGGCTAACCAGGAATAAGGCGGCCAGGTCAGTAAATAAAATTTGGTGTTGAGCTACGGGAGGCACAGGGTGCGCGACGAAGATTTTGAGTGTTTCATTGGTGTAATGGGTGAAGCAACATCACATCGGCAGGTGCCTGGCTCCCATATTGTGAAATATCGGGGGATACTACCGGACGCGTTGCTCACCTATTGGCAGAAAGAAGGTTGGTGTGGGTATGCCAATGGACTTTTCTGGACGGTGGATCCGGACGATTACAAACACCTGCTCGATACGTGGTTAGCCGATACTGAGTTTTCGCTAATAGATAATTACCACGTTATTGCCCGGAGTGCTTTTGGAACGCTGTATGCTTGGGGCGAGAAATACAATCAGAAAATTGTTGTTTCATGTCCGACGGGGTCTATCGTCGCGTTGATGAATAAACTGAATGTACCTAATAAAGATCCAGATCTAGCTATTCAGACATTTTTCGCTATGTCTGATAAGGAACGTTATGATCTGGAGGATAGTCAAGGTGAGTTTTTATTTGAGCGAGCCCTGGAAAAGTTGGGTGCACTTGACGAGCACGAGGTCTACGGTTTTGAGCCAGCATTGTTTGTTGGAGGAACGGCTTCGCTGGATCAGTTGGTTAAGTGCAATTTGGGGGTTCACTTAACGAGCCTTCGACAGATGCGTTCCTGAGTGAGCACGGTAAGGGACGGGAAAGGGGACAGATTATTTATTGGAGAGGGCGGATTATTTAATTCCTGGATTCCAAATAAATCTGTCTCCTTTTTCAAACAAGGGGAGGTGGAATGTGAATTCTATTGAGCTCGGTAGTTTTAACGATGAGTTGATGGTCTTCGTCATTACTTGTCTATTTTGTGGGGCTATTAGCAAAGAAGAACTAAATGTTTGGTGCGCTCAAGCTTTATCGCTGAATAAAGTCCCACCATATTTATATGGCTTGACGGATTTTCATGATGAGATTTTCAAGGTGTATAAGGTAATTGGCTATGTGCCCCATTGGGAACATTCGGGAAAGGGGAGGGAAAGGGGACAGATTTGAATGGCGCTTACTTAACGGCTAACTAACTGATACGCCTGCAAAAAAGAAAAAAGGCTGGCCTTGGTCTACGGTGATAGTTGCGAACACACACCGATCAAGCAAGGACACAGCCCGAGTGAATCGTAGACGCCAAATCGTCCGACATCAACAGCACCGTATGCGCCAGCATGCCACGAACAGCAATGCTCATGCTTTCTTCAAGCTGCTCACCGATCCAGAGCTATTGAATGGTGGAATTTGCATCCGGTGCCGGGTGGAAGTGCTCACCAAGGTGGAGTTCATGCCCCAGCAAGTCCAACTACTACATCATTTCCGCAGAATCCCCCGAGGCTACCATGACCATGTACGAAAATTTAGAAGCCTTCAACGCACTGGGATGCGCGCTATTGGAGCGGCTGACACCTGTTTCTTCTGGTGATGTGAGTGTGATGCGACAGCAGTGGCCAGCGGCTCCCGATGAGTACTTTGCTTTTATGCAGGAGCGGGGGCATGGTGAGATAAAGGAGGACGACTGCGCGCTGCCGCTTTTGACGATTCAACCCACATTGCGTCCTGCGGCAGACTACTTTGGTGATGATGGGTTTTATAAAGACGGGCCCTATGAACCGGGCGCCAAGGGCGAGGTGTTGCTGTTCGGCTGGGATAGCACCGGGACTGCTTTCGGTTTCGATAGCGGAGACAACTGGCGATTGTTGGAAGTCGACAATATGCGTTGGATAACGCGACTTGACTTGTCGTTTTGTCAGTTCGTCGAAGGGCTGTTGGTTTGTTATCCTCAGCGGCCGGTAAGCTTTGCGGATGGAGTTTGGCGCGACTCGGGAGATGTTTCCTACACCGTATCGGTGTAGGCGTAAGAGCCTGCCGAGCCAAAAAATAGTGGATAAAATAGGCGCATTTATCAGGTGCAAAAGCAAGATATTGTCTTGATCTTGAGCGAGCAGGGCTGGACGAGAAAGGGGACGGATTTATTTAATCGCAGTCACTAGCCTCAGATCAGATAGGTTCAATGTTAGAAACTCGATCGATGGAGGACGTCCTGTGATTGTTGTTTTTAATAATGCGCCTAAAGGTGATAACTAATGAGTGAACAGGAACTGTATCAAAAAATTGGCCAGCTTTTGTTAGACGCTGGTCCGTCGGAGGCTCAGAAAATAGTAGTTAGAGCCAGGCTTTTTGCTGAGGGCGATGGAGGAAGTTATGAATTCGATTATTTTGATAAGGCAAACCGCTCAAGCTGGTTTGATCCAGATAGCAAGGCTGTGGGCGATTTGACAGAATTGTTGGTTGAGCTTCGGGGTTGTTATATTGGAAATGGTTTGTGCCAAGCTGGAACAACCTGGTCTTCGTGCACGGTTACCTTGGATGTGGAGAAAATGAAAATTTGCATTGATTACAATTATGATGATTGAGTGGTTTTTGAGCTGAAATGAAGTATTACTTATTGCGGGAAGACGTGCGGTTTCCTGAGCGCTGGTATCTGGGCGATATCAAACATTGCAACAACTGGCTCTTCATCGACCCCCTTCTGAGTACATGGAGCCGTGTACCTACGCCCTTGAGGTACGTGAGGAAGGTGTGAATCTGGATTTTTCCTTGGCTGGATATGCCTCTGTGCCGATCCTGAGCGAAAAAGCCAGGACTGCATTGCATTGATCGTTAGCGAGGAGGTGAAGCTTCGGCTGGAGCGAGCGGAGCTCTCTGGAATGTTATTCGAGGGCGTGAATGGCGAGGGAGAGGTTATCTGCTGATCGTGGCGAGGGCGCTTGCTCCCGCTCGGTTACGCAGCAGCCGTCAAACAAACAGGTCCGCTGCGCGGCCCAGCGGGAGCAAGCTCCCTCGCCACGGGTGTTCGACCAGTCCTCCGGACTTGGTTTCTCCACATGTTCCTCTTAACGGAACGCCATCGCCTGCCGATAACCTGATGAGCCCGGTTGTTTCCTGCGTTCCGGCTCGCAATGTGCGTCACGACACAGCCAGGCCAAGCGGGTGCTGAAATCCCTTGAACGTTGCTGGCTGGTGACTATCATCTGCGCGTCTCGGGGTTGTGACACGGCGTTTCGTTGTTATGCCATTGGGTTATTTTCTTACTTGCCTGGACATCCTCGATGCTGGCGTACCACCAAAAAAGTTTTCTGATCGTCGATGATTTCTCGGATTTCCGCAGTTCGATCCGCTCCATGCTGCGTGAGCTGGGCGTCAAGGACGTGGACACCGCCGACACCGGTGAAGTGGCGCTGCGCATGTGCTCGCAGAAGCGCTATGACTTCATCCTGCAGGACTATCACCTGGGCGACGGGCGCAAGAATGGCCAGCAGGTGCTGGAAGACCTGATGGTCGAAAAATTGATCAGCCATGAAAGTGTTTTCCTCATGGTGACCGCCGAGACCAGCCAGGCGATGGTGCTCAGTGCCCTCGAGCACGAGCCGGATGCGTACCTGACCAAGCCATTCAACCGCTCCGGCCTGGCCCAGCGGCTGGAGCGGCTCGAGCAGCGCAAGACCTTGCTCAAGCCGATCCTGCAAGCCCTCGACCGTGGCAAGCCGATGGAAGTGCTCAATGCCTGCATCGCCCTGTGCAAGCAGGACCCGCGCTACGGGCCGTTGTGCCTGCGTTATCGCGCCGATGCGTTGCGCGACCTGAATCAGAACGAGGCCCTGGAGCGGCTGTACAACTCGATCATCGCGGATCGCCCGTTGCCGTGGGCCTACGCGGGGTTGGGTAAGTTGATGTTCAAGCGCGGCCAGGTGACGCAGGCCAAGGCCGTTTATGAAAAAGCCCTGAAAGTCTTTCCAATGATGCCGGCGTTGTACGACGGCATGGCCGAAGTATTGATGGCCGAAGGCGACACCAAGCAGGCGCAGCACGTGCTGGAAGAGGCGGTGCGCCTGTCGCCGCTGGCGGTGCGCCGCCAATCGTTGCTGGGCAAGCTGGCGATGACCAACGAAGACTTCGACACGGCGTCCCGAGCCTATCGCCAAGCGGTCGGGCAAGGCGCGCAGTCGCGCTTCAAGGACCCGGAAAGCAACCTCGGCCTGGCCCATGCGCTGATCAGCAAGGGCAGCGAAAAAGGCCTCGACACCCGGACGCGGCTGGAGATCAACACGACCCTCAGCGCCGTGGCGAAGGAGAACCTCAACGACCCCGGGTTGCAGGTCCGGGCGCGGTTGATGAAGGCCACCAGCCTGTTGCTCAACGACGCCGAAACCGCCGAAAAGCTCACCGAACAGGCCTTGCAGCGCCTCGATGGCATGGAGCAATTCATGAGTGCCGAGGCCGCGTTGCTGGTGGCCAAGCAGTTGCAAATGCTCGGCCAGACCAGCGCCGGCGAGTCGATGCTCAAGAACTGCGCGGAGATCTACGGTGATGACCCGACGGTGATGCAAGGCATCGCCAAGCTCACCGATGACCCGAACATTCTCAACCAGGGCAATGCCGCCGCCGAGTTGAACCGCGAAGGCGTGCGGGTCTACAAGACTGGTGCATTGCCGGAGGCGCGAGAGCTGTTCCGTCGCGCCCTGAAGATGCAACCGAAGAACATCAGTATTGCCCTGAACATGGCGCAATCGCTGCTGCATGGCACCGACACCACTGTGGAGTCGGAACTGCTGCAGGAGTGCCGCGCCTGCCTGAAACTGGTGGGCATGATGCCCGACACCGATGCGCGTTTTGCGCGTTATCAAAAACTGCGAAGCAAGGCATTTGGCGATGAATGACAGCGAACAGGCACTCGATTTTTCCACGGTGATCGCGTCGACCGTGCATGACATGAAAAACTCCCTGACCTTGCTCATGCAGGCGCATGGGCAATGGCTCGAGCGCTTGCCCGAATCCGAGCGACAGACCTCGGAGCAGGGCGTCATCGAGTTCGAGTTCGCCCATCTCAATGGCCTCATGGTGCAGTTGCTGGGGCTGTACAAACTCGGCGTCAACCAGTTGCCGTTGCACCCGGCCTACCATGAGCTGGATGACTTCATCGAGGCGCAACTGGCTGGCCATCAGGATGTATTCCGCAGCCGTGGGATCATGGCCACCTTCGACGTCGATCCGCTCAGCCCGCTGGGCTTTTTCGATCGCGAGTTGGTGGCCTCGGTGCTCGACAACTGCATCAACAACGCCATTCGCCATGCGCGCCAGGCGCTGTTGATCAGTGTGAGCGACGAAGCCGGGCAACTGGTGCTGACCATCAACGACGACGGCGAGGGTTACCCGCCAGAGATGATCGAGCGTCAGGCCGAGTATGTGCAGGGCATCAACCACAGCAGCGGCAGCACCGGGCTGGGCCTGTATTTCGCCGCACGGATCGCCGGACTGCACCAGCGCGGCGGCGTGAGCGGGCGGACCGAGATTGCCAATGGCGGTGTGTTGGGCGGTGGGGTGTTCCGGCTTTACTTGCCCTGAGCGTGCCCTCCACAAATCCCCTGTCACTACAAATCCCCCCTGTGGGAGCGAGCCTGCTCGCGATGGCGTCGGCTCAGCCAATATTGAGTTGACTGATACACCGCCATCGCGAGCAGGCTCGCTCCCACAATGTATTCCAAGGCTTGTTGTTTATTTTTGCAGGTGCTTGATATTCCGAACAGCCGGAGCCTATTTTGTACGGGTTGCCGTTCGCGGCTCGCACATAACAAGGATTGCGTCATGACAACCGATGGCCAGCGTTCACTCGCGCAGCGACTGACGGGCATTGATGAGATTGAATGTGTCACGCCGGATTTGAATGGCGTGCCGCGGGGCAAGGTGATGACCGCCGAGGGCTTCCTCGAAGGCCGGCGGTTGCAGTTGGCGCGGGGCGTGCTGCTGCAATGCATCATGGGCGGTTATCCGCCGTCGCGTTTCTACGGCAGCGATGATGGCGACCTGGCGCTGGTGGCCGATCCGAAACAGATCCACCGCCTGCCCTGGAGCCAACAGCCCCGTGCCCTGGCGATCTGTGACGCCGACGAACTGACTGGTGAAAGCTCCCGGCTCTCGACACGCGGCCAGCTCAAGGCAGTTGTCGCGCGTTATGCCGCCCTTGGCCTGGCGCCAGTGGTCGCGACCGAGCTGGAATTTTTCGTCTTCGCCCCCAACCCGGACCCGACCCAGCCGTTCCAGCCGCCGCTGGGCTTGGATGGACGTCGCGAAGACGGCCAATCGGCGTTCAGCATCAGTTCCAACAATGGCCTGCGCCCGTTCTTCAGCGAAGTCTATGCCTGCATGGCGGCGCTGGGCTTGCCTCGCGACACCTTCATGCACGAAATGGGCGTGAGCCAGTTCGAGATCAATCTGCTGCACGGCGACCCTTTGTTGCTGGCGGACCAGACCTTCCTGTTCAAGCACCTGCTCAAGGAAGTCGCCCTCAAGCACGGCCTGACCGTGGTCTGCATGGCCAAGCCCCTGGCCCACACGCCGGGCAGCTCGATGCATATCCACCAGAGCGTCGTCGAGGCGGACAGCGGCCGCAACGTGTTCAGCGACGACGCGGGCGAACCGACGGCCGCGTTCCGGCATTTCATCGGCGGGCAACAGGCGTGCCTGGCGGACTTCACCGCGTTGTTCGCGCCGAACGTGAATTCCTACCAGCGCCTGTGCCACCCGTTCGCTTCGCCGAACAATGCTTGCTGGTCCCATGACAACCGTTCGGCCGGGTTGCGGATTCCCGCCAGTTCGCCGGTGGCCCGACGGGTCGAGAACCGCTTGCCCGGGGCCGATGCCAACCCCTACCTGGCGATTGCCGCCAGCCTGGCCGCCGGGCTGTACGGGATCGAACATCGCCTGGAGCCGAGCGCGGCGATCCAGGGCGAATTCGAAGTGCCGGATAATCTGTCGCTGCCATGTACCTTGCATGCCGCCCTGGAGCGTCTGAAGCGTAGTCATCTGGCGAAGGAACTGTTCGGTACGGAGTTCATCGAAGGCTACATCGCCTCCAAGACCCTGGAACTGACCAGTTTCTTTGACGAAATCACGCCCTGGGAGCGGCGTGTTCTCGCGGCCCAGGCCTAATCAACCGTCGCATTCGGGCTATCTTTATCGGATAGCCCTTACTCACCTCAAGGAGCCGCTCGGAACGCCGATGCGCCAAATCTGGAAACCTTTTCGAGCGCTTTATTTCGCCTCGCTGATGATGTTGATCGGCTCGGGCCTCTTGAGTACTTACCTGGCCTTGCGCCTGGCCGCCGACCATGTGGACAGCCTCTGGGTCGGTGCGCTGATGGCCGCCAACTATTTCGGCCTGGTGCTGGGGGGCAAGATCGGTCACCGGCTGATCGCCCGTGTCGGGCACATTCGTGCCTACTCGGCTTGTGCGGGGATTGTCGGGGCAGCGGTGCTGGGCCATGGCCTGGTGGACTGGTTGCCGGCCTGGATCGTGCTGCGGATGATCGTCGGCCTCGGCATGATGTGCCAGTACATGGTCATCGAGAGCTGGCTCAACGAACAGGCCGACGCCAAGCAGCGCGGGGTGGTGTTCAGCGGCTACATGATCGCCTCGTACCTGGGGTTGGTGCTGGGGCAGTTGATCCTGGTCATGCACCCGGCCCTGGGCCTGGAGTTGCTGATGCTGGTGGCGCTGTGTTTCGCCCTGTGCCTGGTGCCGGTGGCGCTGACCCGGCGGATTCACCCGGCGGCGCTGCATCCGGCGCCGATGGAGCCGCGTTTCTTTATAAAACGCGTGCCACAGTCTTTGACCACAGTGTTGGGCTCTGGGCTGATCGTCGGTTCCTTCTACGGTCTGGCGCCGCTGTACGCCTCCCAGCAGGGCCTGAGCACCGAACAGGTCGGCCTGTTCATGGGTAGCTGCATCTTTGCCGGCCTGTTGGTGCAGTGGCCGCTGGGCTGGCTATCGGATCGTTATGACCGGGCACTGTTGATCCGCTGCTTCGCTCTGGCCCTGGCGGTGTGTGCATTGCCGCTGGCCATCCTGTCGAAGGTGCCGCTGGAAATATTGTTCGTCGCGGGGTTCTGCTGTTCGTTGGTGCAGTTTTGCCTGTACCCGCTGGCGGTGGCGTTTTCCAACGACCACGTCGAGGGCGATCGTCGGGTGTCACTCACGGCGATGCTGTTGGTGACCTACGGCGTGGGCGCCAGTATCGGCCCATTGGTGGCCGGCGTGCTGATGAAGCTGTTCGGCAGCCAGATGCTGTATGGCTTCTTCGCGTTGTTTGCGTTGGTGCTCGTGTGGCGGATTCGGCCGAAAGCGGTCACCAATTTGCATCAGGTCGATGATGCGCCGCTGCACCATGTGGCCATGCCGGACAACATGACCAGCTCGCCCTTGGTGGCGTGCCTTGATCCGCGGGTCGACGAGCAGGTCGTGCAGGAGCAGATGCAGACATCGCCCAATCCGGACGGGGAGCCTGAGCCAGCCGCCGAAGCCGCTGCGGAAACCGAAGGGCCCGAGGGCCCGAGTTTTACCCAGGCCAGGCCTTGAAGCAGGCATAAAAAAACGGGCAGTCACCGCAAGGGACTGCCCGTTTTTTATGCTTGAGGATCAGAGGTCGTCTTTGTCGAAGCGGCGGGCTTCGCGCTGGAGCTGGTAGACGAACCGCTCGACTTGCCGTTGCACCAGGCCGCTGATGTTGTGGAAGCGTACGCCGGCGAAGGTGGTGTTGAATCGTTCTTCGAAGTGCAGGTAACGCAGTTCCACGGGGGCAGTCATGTTGCCAAACGGCAGGGCTGCGACGAAGCGCTCGTACACTTGGCCCAATTGCAGTCGCTCGGTGATATCGCCGTCGAAACGCAACTTGCAACCGGTGGCGGAGATGTCCAGCAGCTTGCCGTCTACCGGGGACTTCATCTTGTCGCCGCCCAGTTCAACGCTCACCAGTTGTGCCAGCTTCAAGGCGGCGCGGAAGGCGTTGCGACGTTGATGGTAGACCACTTCGTCGGGCAGGGCGCCGCGGTAGCAGCGACCGTCGTGGGACTCATCGATGGTCAGTGGGCCCTTGCCTTCCCAGGCGATGCGCACGCCGTCATGGAAACCCTCGACGCGAAACGGCTCGCCGGCCAGCAGGAAACGCTCGCCGTCCCGGGGAATCATCTCATCCAGGGCGATGGAATGGGTTTCGCGATCGACATTGACCAGATAGCTCTGGAAGCGCTGGGTACGTTCATGGAAGGTAATGATCAGCGGGTCGTGGCTCTCTTGCAGCATCCGCAGGTTGCCGGAGATTTCCAGGGGCGTGGTGAGGACCTTGGGTGGCTGCGGAGCATCATCCGCGTTTGAGGCATTGAACACGGTGGGTCAATCTCCAGGCAAAATACGACTACGAGTGGCCGGCATTTTGCCAGCATGTTTCGCGCGTTGATAGAGCGAAGGCATAGTTCGTTTCATGCCTGGCTGAGCGGACGATGCTTGACCATTCTGGCCGTCGAACCGCTGGCGTCATACAGTGTCGGGATCTCGCCACCGTTGAGAATGCGCAACTGGTTGGCGGTGGCGGCCTGCTGCATCTGGATCGACTGACCGTTGCGGGCGTTGGTCGCCTGGCACTGGGCGAGCAGGTCGTTGAGCACTTTGCTCTGGGACCGCAACTGATCGCCGATGGTCGACTGACTGGCCAATTGCTCGAGGCCGTCATGATTGGCGGGCAGGTTGAGGCTGGCGAGGATCTCGCTGCGCTTGCGGCCATGCTGGTCGAGCAAGATGATCAGTGCCTGTTTCTGCGCCAGGATGTTTTCCAGCAATGGCATGTCACGACCGTGCAGTGCCACGGATTCGGCCTGCAATAACTCCAGCAATTGTTGCGCTGGTACGAAGTCGTCGATGATCAGTTGCAATAATTGAGTGTCGTGCATGGCTGGCCTTGGGTCTTAGCGTCCAAAAGCCTGGCGCAGGCGGCGGCCTAGCGCTGGGCTTCGAAGTTGAGCAGTTTGCTGGCTACGCGGTTGCTGTCGACTTTGTAGCTGCCATCGGCGATGGCTGCTTTCAACTCGGCCACGCGGGCGTTGTCGACGACAGGTTGATCGCGCAGCTTGTCGGTGAGCTTCTGCAACTGCTGAGCCTCATTGCTGAGGTGTACCGACTCCCCGTTGCTGACTTCGGTTGGCGTGGACAGCGGCGCGGATTTGTCGGTTTCGACGGTTTCCTTGGTGGCGCTGGTACGCGTAGTGCCTGTCAGCGGTGAAGAGCTGTTTAAACGATTGAAATCGATGACCATGGTAAAAACCTCTGGGTATTTGGACGCTTGCCATGTTTTCGGCCATTCCCAAAAAAACTTTAGGCTCATTTATTCAATGAACGTGCGCACGTCTGCGCTTGCCTTTGCATAAGGCACAGTCTAGGGAACACCGGGATCAAGCGCCAGCTTTCTACCTCCTCTACCAGGTCATTACATCGCCACCTCCACTTGGCCTGGGGCAATCACCTGCGCCTTGATGACGCGCTGGGAATTAAGGTTTTTCACCCGTATCTGTTCACGCATGCCGCCGTTGGCCAGGGCCTCGCCGGGCATCCGCACGGCCAGGGAACCACTGCGGGCGGTGATGACCACCTGATCGCCCTTGCGGACCACCTCGGCCTGTTCCAAGTGCACCAGGGTCACGACCTGATCGGCGACCATTGGTCGGACAAGTTTCTGCCCGATGGCTTGATCGACCGAGGTCAGGAAACCCTGCGTGATCTGGCTGATGTCTCGCTCGCGCAACATGACGTCCTGGGGCTCGACGATCCCGGCCCGTTTGAGCGGACGAGTGGTGGTGACAATTTCCCGGAACAGGCGCACTTGAGCGGGCACGAACACTGTCCAGGGCGAGGCGCTGTCGCAACGGACCTTCACCGTGACGCGACCCAGGGGCCGGGCCGGGCTCTCCAGGGAAGCAGTCAATTCTCTGTCACACATGGGCATGCGCAGGCGCGGGTCGAGCTGGTTGACTTCGATTTCGTAACGACCTTCGGTTTGACTGGTTGCCAGATAGTCTTCTACGGTGAATTCAAGAAAGCCCTGAGTGACGCCGATAAGGAGATCAGGCAAGGTAACCGGAACCGCCGCAAGGGCAGGACCGCCCGAGGTGAACAGGCAGGCAGCCAACAGTGCACCGAGCCAGTGGCGGCAGTGAGTGGTCAGGCGTCGAGAAAATGTCGTTTGTGCGTTCATGCCGGTTCAATAGCAAGCCCCGTGCCGTTTAGTGATGAATGCGCGTCGGACACATTAGCGTTAGGTAGGAGTCAGGGCATGGCGGGAGTAATGGATTCGGTAAACCAGCGCACGCAGCTGGTCGGTCAGAATCGCCTGGAGCTGTTGTTGTTCCGTCTCGACGGCCAACAAATGTATGGGATCAACGTGTTCAAGGTCCGCGAGGTGCTGCAATGCCCCAAGCTGACCCTGATGCCCAAATCCAGCCCCGTCGTGTGCGGTGTGGCCAATATCCGGGGTGCGACCATCCCGATTCTCGACCTGGCGATGGCGACCGGTTCCGGTCGGCTGCTGGACCAGAGCAATCCGTTTGTGATCATCACCGAGTACAACACCAAGACCCAGGGTTTCCTGGTGCGCTCGGTGGAACGCATCGTCAACATGAACTGGGAAGAGATCCATCCGCCGCCCAAGGGCACCGGTCGCGACCACTACCTGACGGCGGTAACGCGGGTCGATAACCAGTTGGTGGAAATCATCGACGTGGAGAAAATCCTCGCCGAAGTGGCACCCACGCCGGAAGCGATCTCCGCGGGCGTGGTGGACGCCGAGACCCAGCACAAGGCGATTTCGCTGCGGGTGCTGACCGTCGACGATTCTTCGGTGGCCCGCAAGCAGGTCACTCGTTGCCTGCAAACGGTCGGCGTCGAGGTGGTGGCGTTGAACGACGGGCGACAGGCGCTGGATTACTTGCGCAAGCTGGTCGACGAGGGCAAGAAGCCCGAGGAAGAATTCCTGATGATGATCTCCGACATCGAGATGCCGGAGATGGACGGGTACACCCTGACCTCGGAAATTCGCAGCGACCCGCGTATGCAAAAGCTGCACATCATCTTGCATACTTCGTTGTCGGGTGTTTTCAACCAGGCGATGGTCAAGAAGGTCGGTGCCGACGATTTCCTGGCGAAATTCCGCCCCGATGACCTGGCTTCCCGGGTCGTCGATCGGATCAAGGCAGCAGAATAAAGTAGAGGTCGGGCGCGTTGTGCGCCCGGCAAGTCAACACGATGAAAGAGGCGGTATCTTGTCTACGGGTAATTTGGATTTCGAACAGTTCCGGGTCTTCCTGGAAAAAGCCTGTGGCATCCTGCTTGGTGAAAACAAGCAGTACCTGGTGTCGAGCCGTCTCAATAAATTGATGGAGCAACAGGGCCTCAAGTCATTGGGCGAGCTGGTGCAGCGTATCCAGACCCAGCCGCGCAGCGGCTTGCGCGAGATGGTGGTGGACGCGATGACCACCAACGAAACCCTGTGGTTTCGTGACACCTATCCATTCGAGGTGCTGAAGAACAAAGTTCTGCCGGCGGCCATCAAGGCCAGCCCGGGCCAGCGCCTGCGGATCTGGTCGGCGGCCTGTTCGTCGGGTCAGGAACCCTATTCGTTGTCGATGTCCATCGATGAGTTCGAACGGACCAACCTGGGCCAGTTGAAAGGTGGCGTGCAGATCGTTGCCACCGACCTGTCCGGCACCATGCTCAATAACTGCAAGACCGGTGAATACGACAGCCTGGCCATCGGCCGTGGCCTGTCGCCGGACCGCCTGCAACGCTACTTCGACCCGAAAGGGCCGGGCAAGTGGGTGGTCAAGGCGCCGATCAAGAGCCGGGTGGAGTTCCGTTCGTTCAACCTGCTGGACAGTTACGCGAGCCTGGGCAAGTTCGACATCGTGTTCTGCCGCAACGTGCTGATCTACTTCTCCGCCGAAGTGAAGAAAGACATCCTGCTGCGCATCCACAGCACGCTCAAGCCGGGTGGCTACCTGTTCCTCGGCGCCTCCGAGGCGTTGAACGGTTTGCCGGATCATTACCAGATGGTCCAGTGCAGCCCGGGGATCATCTACCAGGCGAAGTGATTGGTTTGGTTTCAGAAAAAACGGGAGTCCCATGGGGCTCCCTTTTTTGCCCGCTAATTTCCACTTACCACGGTTCCTTGTGGGAGCGAGCCTGCTCGCGAAAGCAATATTCCAGGCGATATCGATGTGGACTGACACACCGCCTTCGCGAGCAGGCTCGCTCCCACAATGGGATGCATGCATGTGGCGAAAGCGGCAGAAAAGCGGCAGCCAGCGGAAGCCGATTGCCGCTTTTCTGGCATTGCCGCTTTGCCGATCCCCGCAAAGCCCCGGTTTACGGGGTTTCTGAAAGTGGCACGACGCTTGCTAAAGCCATCGTACGTACATTCTGGTCACCCAAAGGTTTCCGACATGAGCATCAGCTTCGATAAAGCGCTCGGTATCCACGAACAGGCCCTGAGCTTCCGCGCCCAGCGTGCCGAAGTCCTGGCCAACAACATCGCCAACGCCGATACCCCGAACTACAAGGCCCGCGACCTGGACTTCTCCAAGGTGCTCGCCGAGCAGAACGAGAAGACCAAGAACGGCCACTTCGCCTTGAACATGACCAACAACCGTCATATCGAAGCCGAAGGCGTGGGCAGCGGCGACGAATCGCTGATGTATCGCACGCCGATGCAGCCCTCCATCGACCAGAACACCGTGGACGCTCAACTGGAACAGTCCAACTACGCGGAAAACTCCGTGAACTTCCAGGCCAGCTTCACCCTGCTCAACAGCAAGTTCAAAGGGCTGGTATCGGCCCTGCGCGGAGAATAAGCCATGTCGATCGCCAGCGTATTCAACATTGCCGGCAGTGCCATGAGTGCCCAGACCACTCGCCTGAACACCGTCGCCAGTAACATCGCCAACGCCGAGACCGTTTCGTCGAGCATCGACCAGACCTACCGCGCCCGCCACCCGGTATTCGCCACCATGTTCCAGGGCGGCCAGTCCGGCGGCAGCGACTCGCTGTTCCAGGACCAGGACGCAGCAGGACAGGGCGTGCAGGTGCTCGGCGTGGTCGAAGACCAGAGCAACCTCGAAGCCCGTTACGAGCCAAACCATCCGGCCGCGGACGCCAAGGGTTATGTCTACTACCCGAACGTCAACGTCGTCGAAGAAATGGCCGACATGATTTCCGCCAGTCGTTCGTTCCAGACCAACGTCGAAATGATGAACACCGCCAAAACCATGATGCAGAAGGTCCTGACCCTCGGTCAGTGATAAGGGGCGATTCACATGAGCGTCACTAACACAACCAGCGGTTTGAGCCTTAACGAGATTCTGGCCAACTCCTCGGTCAAGACCAACACCACCACCGATACCCTGGGTACGGTGACCGGCACGGCGACCGGCAAGAAGGAATTGGGCAAGGATGCGTTCCTGCAACTGCTCGTGACCCAGCTGAAAAACCAGAACCCGCTGGAGCCACAGGACAACGGTGAATTCGTTGCCCAACTGGCGCAATTCAGCAGCCTGGAAGGCATCACCACGCTCAACGATACCGTGAGCGGCATCGCCGGCAACTACAACTCGTCCCAGGCGTTGCAGGCTTCTTCGCTGGTCGGTCGGTCGGTGATCGCGCCCGGCGACAAGGCTGTGGTCGACACCTCCAAGAGCCTCAACGGCACGGTGGTGGTACCGACATCGGTGTCCTCCGTCGCCGTCAAGATCGTGGACAAGGACGGCAAGACCGTTCGCACCATCGACTTGGGCAGCCAGAACGCCGGCAATTCCGCGTTCATTTGGGATGGCAAGAACGATGCGGGCACGGTCGTTGAATCGGGCACTTACACCTTCGCGGCCTCGACCACCATCGACGGCAAGGCCACGTCACTGATCACCAACCTGCCGGCCACGGTCAGCAGCGTGACGATCAGCCAGACGGGCGGTGAGCTGATGCTCAACCTGGCCGGGCTGGGCAGCATTGCCCTGTCCAAAGTACAAACTATTGGTATGTAGAGCCGACTAACCGGCAAAAGGAGTCAACATGTCTTTCAACATCGGCCTTAGCGGTCTCTATGCAGCCAACAAACAGCTGGACGTGACCGGCAACAACATCGCCAACGTGGCGACCACCGGTTTCAAATCGTCCCGCGCGGAATTCGAAGACGTCTACTCGGCCACCAAGCTGGGTTCGGGCAGCAAGACCGTCGGCAACGGCGTGCGCCTGGCCAACGTTTCCCAGCAGTTCGGCCAGGGTGACGTGAACAACACCGGCAACGTGCTGGACATGGGCATCCAGGGCCAGGGCTTCTTTGTCCTGAGCAACGACGGTTCCCTGAGCTACACCCGTGCCGGTACCTTCAAGACCGACAAGGAAGGCTTCATCACCAACAGCGATGGCACTGCGCGCTTGCAGGGTTATGGCGTGGATGCCAACGGCAAGATCCAGAACGGTATCCTGACCGACCTGCGCATCGACACCTCGAACCTGCCGCCGACTGCCACCAGCCTGGTCTCCTCGACGATCAACCTGAACTCGACGGCGACGCCGATCACCGCCGCGTTCAACCCGGCCGACACCGCTACCTTCACCAAACAGTTCACCACCCCGGTCTATGACACCCAGGGCAACCAGCACTCAATGGACCAGTACATGGTCAAGACTTCCGGCAACACCTGGAATGTCTATACCTTGATCGATGGTCGTAACCTCAATGGCAGCGCGCCGACCACGACCGGTGCGAACGCGCCGATCCCTTCGACCATGTCCTTTGATTCGAGCGGCCGGTTGACGCAGGTCAGCACGCCGCCAGTGCCGCCTGCCACTACGCCGACCATCAACAGCGATCTGGTATTGACTGGTTGGGTTCCTGGCACCGTGACCAATGGCACATGGACCGCCAACGGCGCTGCCAGCGCGCCGACCATCACGATTTCCATGGGCAACACCACCCAGTTCAACGCCGACACCGCCCGCTCGATCCCAACCCAGAACGGCTACGCCACTGGCCAGATCACTAACCTGACCATCGACGGCAGCGGTGTATTGCTAGCCAACTTCAGCAACAACCAGACCAAGCCGATCGGCCAGCTCGCCCTCGCCAGCTTCACCAACGAGCAGGGCCTGCAACCCGTAGGCGGCACCAGCTGGAAAGAAACCTTCGCCTCGGGTATCCCGGGCTACGATGCGCCACAAACCGGCACCCTGGGTTCGATCGTCTCCAACTCCCTGGAAGAGTCCAACGTCAACCTGACCAACGAATTGGTCGAGCTGATCAAGGCGCAGAGCAACTACCAGGCGAACGCCAAGACCATCTCCACCCAGAGCACCATCATGCAGACCATCATTCAGATGGCTTGATGCCGATGGCTGTTTGAAGGCTGCACAAGAAGCCCCTCGCAAGAGGGGCTTTTTCATGAGCTTCAGTTTTGTATTGTTTGGGCCTGCCTCATCGTCGGATCGCCGCCCGGAGCAAGCTCGCCACATTGGTTCTGGGGTGTTCATAGGTCCTGCGTTCACCATCATCCCTTGTGGGAGCTGAGCTTGCTCGCGATAGCGGTGGGTCAGCTTGCACCCATATGAGGTGTGTCACCGTCATCGCGGGCAAGCCTTGCTCCCACATTTGTCTTGGGGATTCCTCCAGGCAAAAGAAAACCCCCGATAAACCAGCGGTCTATCGGGGGCTTCTTCAGCGGGCGCTTTTACACGCCCACCCGCTCAGCTTATTGGCAAGCTTCGCAATCCGGCTCGTCGATCGCGCATGCCTTTGGCACTGGCGCAGGGCCTGCTGGAGCAGCCAGGACCGAATCGTCACCGTGGTTGCCGCCGCTGGAAACCGCGTTCAGCTTACCGGTGTTGATGGTCGACTTCTCGGTGCTGGTGGCGGCCAGGGCACGGAGGTAGTAGGTGGTTTTCAGGCCACGGTACCAAGCCATGCGGTAGGTCACGTCCAGCTTCTTGCCCGAGGCGCCGGCGATGTACAGGTTCAGCGACTGAGCCTGGTCGATCCACTTCTGGCGACGGCTGGCGGCGTCGACGATCCACTTGGTGTCCACTTCGAACGCGGTGGCGTAGAGCGCTTTGAGCTCTTGCGGGATGCGTTCGATCTGCTGCACCGAGCCGTCGTAGTACTTCAGGTCGTTGATCATGACCGAGTCCCACAGGCCGCGAGCCTTGAGGTCGCGAACCAGGTACGGGTTGATCACGGTGAATTCGCCCGACAGGTTCGATTTCACATACAGGTTCTGGTAGGTCGGTTCGATCGACTGCGACACGCCGGTGATGTTGGCGATGGTGGCGGTCGGTGCGATGGCCATGATGTTGGAGTTACGGATGCCTTTCTGCACACGGGCGCGAACCGGTGCCCAGTCCAGGGATTCGTTCAGGTCAACGTCGATGTACTTCTGGCCGCGCTGGGCGATCAGGATCTGTTGCGAGTCCAATGGCAGGATGCCCTGGGACCACAGCGAACCCTGGAACGTCTCGTACGAACCGCGCTCGTCGGCCAGGTCGCAAGAAGCCTGGATCGCGTAGTAGCTGACCGCTTCCATGGACTTATCGGCGAACTCGACGGCAGCGTCCGAACCATACGGAATGTGCTGCAGATACAGCGCATCCTGGAAGCCCATGATGCCCAGGCCGACCGGACGGTGCTTGAAGTTGGAGTTCTTCGCTTGCGGCACCGAGTAGTAGTTGATGTCGATCACGTTGTCGAGCATGCGCACGGCGGTGTTGACGGTGCGTTGCAGCTTGGCGGTGTCCAGCTTGCCGTCGACGATGTGGTTCGGCAGGTTGATCGAGCCCAGGTTGCAGACCGCGATCTCGTCCTTGTTGGTGTTCAGGGTGATCTCGGTGCACAGGTTCGAGCTGTGGACCACGCCCACGTGCTGCTGCGGGCTGCGCAGGTTGCACGGGTCCTTGAAGGTCAGCCATGGGTGGCCGGTTTCGAACAGCATCGACAGCATCTTGCGCCACAGGTCTTTGGCCTGGACGACTTTGAACAGCTTGATCTTGTTGTACTCGGTCAGGGCTTCGTAGTACTCGTAGCGCTCTTCGAAAGCCTTGCCGGTCAGGTCGTGCAGGTCCGGCACTTCGGATGGCGAGAACAGGGTCCACTTGCCGTCATCGAAGACGCGCTTCATGAACAGGTCCGGGATCCAGTTGGCGGTGTTCATGTCGTGGGTACGACGACGGTCATCACCAGTGTTCTTGCGCAGCTCGATGAACTCTTCGATGTCCATGTGCCAGGTTTCCAGGTAGGCACAGACCGCGCCCTTGCGCTTGCCGCCCTGGTTGACCGCAACGGCGGTGTCGTTGACCACTTTGAGGAACGGCACGACGCCCTGGGATTTGCCGTTGGTGCCCTTGATGTACGAGCCCAATGCGCGAACCGGGGTCCAGTCGTTGCCCAGGCCACCGGCGAATTTCGACAGCATGGCGTTGTCGTGGATCGCGCCGTAGATGCCCGACAGGTCATCCGGAACGGTGGTCAGGTAGCAGCTCGACAGCTGCGGACGCAGGGTGCCGGCGTTGAACAGGGTTGGGGTCGAGGCCATGTAGTCGAAGGACGACAACAGGTTGTAGAACTCGATCGCACGGTCTTCGCGCTGCTTCTCTTCGATGGCCAGGCCCATGGCCACGCGCATGAAGAAGATCTGTGGCAGTTCGAAACGCACGCCATCCTTGTGGATGAAGTAACGGTCGTACAGGGTTTGCAGGCCCAGGTAGGTGAACTGCTGGTCGCGCTCGTGGTTGATCGCCTTGCCGAGTTTTTCCAGGTCGAATTCGGCCAGGACCGGGTTCAGCAATTCGAATTCGATACCCTTGGCGACGTAGGCCGGCAGGGCCTTGGCATACAGGTCGACCATTTCGTGGTGGGTTGCGCTCTCGGCGACTTCCAGGAAGCTCAGGCCTTCGGCACGCAGGGTGTCCATCAGCAGGCGGGCGGTCACGAAGGAGTAGTTCGGCTCGCGTTCCACCAGGGTCCGCGCGGTCATCACCAGCGCGGTGTTGACGTCCTTGAGGGCGACGCCGTCATAGAGGTTCTTCAGGGTTTCGCGCTGGATCAGGTCGCCATCGACTTCTTCCAGGCCTTCGCAGGCCTCGGTGACGATGGTGTTCAGGCGGCCCATGTCCAGCGGCGCCAGGCTGCCGTCGGCGCGGGCGATGCGGATCGAAGGGTGGGCCTGGACCGGGGCGTCGGCAGGGGAGCGGGTAGCACGTTCCTTGGCGCGGGAGTCACGGTAGATCACGTAGTCGCGGGCCACTTTCTGCTCGCCGGCACGCATCAGGGCCAGTTCGACCTGGTCCTGGATTTCTTCGATGTGGATGGTGCCGCCCGACGGCATGCGACGCTTGAAGGTCGCGGTGACCTGTTCGGTCAGGCGGGCCACGGTGTCGTGGATTCGCGACGAAGCGGCAGCGGTGCCGCCCTCAACTGCGAGGAACGCTTTGGTGATGGCGACGGTGATCTTGTCATCGGTGTAAGGAACGACAGTGCCGTTACGCTTGATCACACGCAGTTGGCCCGGCGCGGTGGCGGACAGATCCGGGCTCGAATCGGCGGCCAGCGGCGCGGTGCCCTGCGGGTTCTCGCGAGTTGTGTCGGTGTGCATGGGTGTCTCCACGTTCTCTATGTTTGTTTGGGCACCATCACGGTGCCCACCGTTCCGTCCTGAAGCACTACAACCGACTGGCGCCGGGCATAACAACTTCGGGACAGTAGGAAGCAGGCGTTTAATGCCGCTTCCATCCGAAGTTCTCAGGTTGCGAGCGAGGCTCGAAACCGGCTTGCCGGGGTGGCAGCAATTGACTGCAACACCCGTACCGTTTCGGTCGTTTCGGACCTTGAAACAGTTGCCATCCGCAGGGGCGGTCTGGGCTTGGGGAAATGCGATGTTTCAGTTGGACAGAAGCAAGAAAAGCGCTTGAATTCTCTGCCCGACTTGTGTTTGGTTTTTGGCCTGAAACCCTACATGTAGGGTTTTTTACGCGGCGGGCTACAAGATAATGCGTTTTCGGGGGGTATGCAACGTACTACCTGTGGATAAGCCTGTGCGTAATTTGTGTGCGAAACGTGGAACGGCTCTGTAGGCCGCGACCTAGCTGGAGTGGACCTTTTTTCGTCGGTTTCGACGGCTCGAAAACAGCCCGGCAGTTTTTGCGGGCGCGGACGTTACCACAGAAAACCCACCCGACCGAAACGTATTTGTCTGCTTGTTTTCTGCGCAGGCGACGTTTATACAATCGGCCCATGCATGGGTGTGTTTATCCTCCTTTAACATGACAAAAAGACGGAGGAGGGTCTGTATTCGAAGCGGGCACTTGTGGCGAGGGGATTTATCCCCGCTGGGCTGCGCAGCAGCCCCCCATTGGCGACCGTGCGTGTCAGACAGAACGCAAGGGGCCGCTTCGCGACCCAGCGGGGATAAATCCCCTCGCCACAGGGTTTTGTGTTCGCCACAGGGTTTTGTGCTGATCCTTCCTTTTATATTCGCAGCAAGAAGAGGCCCCAGTGGAACAAGAAGCCTGGCAGGTATTGATCGTCGAGGATGACCAGCGTCTGGCCGAGCTGACCCGGGAATACCTCGAAAGCAACGGGTTGCATGTCGCCATCGAAGGCGACGGTGCGGTGGCGGCGGCGCGGATCATTGCCGAGCAGCCGGACCTGGTGGTCCTCGACCTGATGCTGCCCGGCGAAGACGGCATGAGCATCTGCCGCAAGGTGCGCGAGCACTATGACGGGCCGATCCTGATGCTCACCGCCCGCACCGACGACACCGATCAGATCCAGGGCCTGGACCTGGGTGCCGATGACTACGTCTGCAAGCCGGTTCGCCCGCGTCTGCTCTTGGCGCGCATCCAGGCCCTGCTGCGGCGCAGCGAGCCGGAGCCGAGTACGGCGCAGAAGCCGCGGCGCCTGCAATTCGGCCCGCTGGTGGTCGACGACGCCCTGCGCGAAGCTTGGTTGCAGGGCAACGGTATCGAGCTGACCAGCGCCGAATTCGACCTGCTGTGGCTGCTGGTGTCCAATGCCGGGCGCATCCTGTCCCGGGAGGAAATCTTCACCGCCTTGCGCGGCATTGGTTATGACGGTCAGGATCGCTCCATTGACGTGCGCATTTCGCGCATCCGCCCCAAGATCGGCGACGACCCGGACCATCCACGATTGATCAAGACCATCCGCAGCAAAGGCTACCTGTTCGTCCCTGAAGCCTGCGTAGACCTGGCGCCGTGAATTCGATCTTCCTGCGTATTTACGGCGGCATGTGCGCGGCGCTGGTGTTGGTGGCGGTCCTGGGTGTGCTGGCCCTGCACCTGCTCAACCAGACCCGCGGCGAGCAATACCGCGAGCGCCTGGCCCACGGCACGTTTTCGTTGATGGCCGACAACCTGCGGCCGATGAACGACACCGAGCGCCGCCGGGCGCTGGCAGTGTGGGAGCGCCTGCTGGGTATTCCCCTGGCGTTGCAGACCTTCACCCAGACCGACCTCGACCTCGGCCAGCGCACCCGCGTACTGCGCGGCCAGGCGCTGGTCGAGCAGACCGGGCCGCACGCGGCAAAAGTCTACCGGCTGGTCAATGATGCCGAGCAATTGATGTTGGTCGGGGAAGTCCAGCAGATCAGCGAGCAACTGGCCCGCGCGACCATTTACCTGTTGGCCGACGAGCTGGTGCGTTACCCGGTGGCCGAACAACCCAAGCGACTGGCGCAACTGGAGCAGGAAAAAGGCTTTGGTTTCGACCTGCGGCTCATGACCGCCGAGCAGGCTGACATGGACGAAGACCAGCGCCGTCGCGTGTCCGAGGGTGACACGGTGATGGCCCTAGGCAAGGGTGGCGACTCCATCCGGGTCTTCGCCGGCATGGTCGGTACGCCGTGGGTGCTGGAAATCGGCCCGCTGTACCAGATGAACCCTTATCCGCCGCAATGGCTGGTGCTGATCGCGGCGCTGGGCTTGAGTCTGATCGGCTTGATCGTCTATCTGTTGGTGCGTCAGTTGGAGCGACGGCTGCGAGGCCTGGAGTCGGCCGCCACCCAGATCGCCCAAGGCAGCCTGGAAACCCGGGTGCCCGCCCGAGGCGCCGACTCGGTCGGGCGGCTGGCCGCGGCGTTCAACGGCATGGCCGAACACCTGCAGCAACTGCTGGCGATCCAGCGCGAGCTGGTGCGGGCGGTGTCCCACGAATTGCGCACCCCGGTGGCGCGCCTGCGCTTCGGCCTGGAAATGCTCGGCAGCGCCACCACGCCCCAGGCCCGGGATAAATACCTGGCGGGCATGGACCACGACATCGAAGACCTGGATCGGCTGGTGGACGAAATGCTCACCTACGCGCGGCTGGAACAAGGCTCACCGGCCTTGAATTTCCAGCGGGTGGATCTGGATGCGCTGGTCAATCAGGTGATTGATGAACTGGGACCGTTGCGGGCCGGAGTCATCGTCGAGCGCGGCCTCTGCCTGTCGGCCGCTGATTGCGACGGCGCCTGGGTCGAGGCCGAGCCACGCTTCCTGCATCGCGCGTTGCAGAATCTGGTGGGCAATGCCATGCGCCACGCCCATTCCAAGGTGACGGTCAGTTACCAGGTGGGCCAACTGCGCTGCCGGGTGGACGTGGAAGACGACGGGCCGGGCGTGCCGGAAGCGGCGTGGGAGCGGATTTTCAAGCCGTTCCTGCGCCTGGACGACAGCCGCGCCCGGGCTTCGGGCGGTCATGGGCTGGGGTTATCGATCGTGCGGCGGATCATCCACTGGCACGATGGCCGGGCATTGATCGGCAAGAGCAAGAGCCTGGGTGGGGCGTGCTTCAGCTTGAGTTGGCCGAGGCATCAGGACAGGTCTTGATATATGCGGCGTCTGATCGACCGCCATCGCGGGCAAGCCTTGCTCCCACAGCAAACCACACTTAAATGAGGGAGCACTGATTTGTGGGAGCAAGGCTTGCCCGCGATGAGGCCCTAAAAAGCAACACAGCTCTCAGGCCTTGATCCCCACCAGGCTCAACAACTGCCCATCCTTCACCCCAAACTGCGCCTGCAACTCACTGCCATGGCACCACTCGGCCGACAGGTCCGTCAGCAAGCGCAGTCGAACCTCGCCGTCGTGTGTCCAGTCCAGCACCTCGGCATGCTCGAAATAAAACCGCTGCCTGACGATGGGGTACAGCGCCTTGAACAGGCTTTCTTTCACTGAAAAGGTCAGGGTCACCAACAAGGCCTGGTCATCACGGGCGAGCCGGGCCATGCGTTGCAGCTCTGGCGAGGTCAGGATTTCACCGGCCAGGCGCTCGGCGCGTTCGGGGTCGAGCAGGTTTTCCACGTCCATGCCCAAGCCTTGCCAGTGGTCTTTTTTCGCGACGATGGCCGCTGCCCGGCCCGTGCTGTGGGTGATCGAGCCGCTGATATGCCCCGGCCACACCGGGGCGCGGTCTTCGCCAATGGCCGGTACGCAGATCTGGCCATCGAGTCGCTGCAACGCCGCTCGAGCGCAGATCCGCCCGGCCAGGAACTCTGCCTGACGCTTGGCCACCGAACGCTGGATGCTCGCCGGTGGCTCGATGACGCTGTTGGAGAAGTCGGCGCCCACCAGCAACAACGGGTCGAAGCGGGTGCTCAGCAGCACCGTATCGGGCAGGGCGTCGGGCAATAGCCAGTGCTCATCCAGGGGCGAGCAGCAAGCGGGGAGGGTGGGGAGTGTCTTCATGCCGGGCATTTTGCCGGGTTGGTGGGAGGCTGGGTAGTGGGGGGGGGCGTGTGTATGGGGCAGAGGCTGGCTTTTGTGGCGAGGGAGCTTGCTGTGGGAGCAAGGCTTGCCCGCGATGAAGGCAATGTGGTCTTCCAGAAATCGAGTCGCCTGGGTCGCGAGCAAGCTTTGCTCCCACAATCCCCCTCGCCACAGGGGGATGTACTAGAAGATTTTCTTGAAGAACTTCTGCATATCCGCCCACGACTTCTCATCGGCTTCCTTGTTGTAGCCAATGTCCGGTCCGCCATGCTCGCCGTGGCTCAAACGGTCGGCATCGGGGTTGCTGAAACCGTGCTTGGCGCCTTCGAGGTTGACGAATTCATAGTCGGCACCGGCCTTGTCCATCTCGCTCTTGAACGCGGTCACGTTGTCCTGGGTGACCATGCTGTCCAAGGCGCCATGCTCCACCAGCACCTTGGCCTTGACGCTGCCTGGCGTGGCCGGGGTATTGGTCACCAGCGCACCGTGGAAGCTCACCACGCCGGCCAGCGGCACACGCTGGCGCGCTGCATCGAGCACGACCTTGCCGCCGAAGCAGTAGCCGATGGCGGCGAGTTTGTCCGGATCGGTCTGGGGCTGTTTCTTCAGCAGGTCGAGACCGGCCTGGAAACGGGCGCTGGCCGCCTTGCCGTCCTTGAGCGCCGCCTGCATGAAGGCCATGGCGTCCTTGGGATGCTCGGTGTTCTTGCCGTCGCCGTACATGTCGATGGCCAGGGCGCTGTAGCCCAGGCCCGCAAGATCACGGGCGCGGCGCTTGGCGTAATCGTTCAGCCCCCACCATTCATGCACCACCACCACGCCTGGGCGCGGGCCCTTGATGGCGTCGTCATAAGCGTAATAACCGATCAGCTGGGTGCCGTCGGCACTGGTGTAGGGGATCTCCTGGGTCTGGATGGCGGCGTGACTCATACCGCTCATGGCCAGAAGTACAACAGCAAGCAGCCTGCGCATGACGGATCTCCTTATAAAAAGTGGTCCGCACAGATTAGCCGATTCATTCAGCGCCGGTTCAGAGAACGTTCAAGGGGTGTTCAGGGACCGCTGGTTAAGGTGACGGCGACTTCACAACACATCCACGCTGCAAAGGAACTTGATCATGACTGCTATGAAAAAACTGCTGCTGGCTTTCACCGTGCTGGGCGCCAGCGCCATGGCCCACGCCGATGACAATTTCGCCAGCCTGACCCTGGGCCAGACCAGCGACAAGGTGAAGAAATCCGACGCCTTGAACAGCGCCCTGAACAACCCGAACGCCGACGGCATCATCGGCAAGGACACCACCTATGGCCTGCGCCTGGGCAGGCAGAACGACCAGGGCCGCTACTACGCCACCTACGACAACGTTTCGGGCACCCACAACGGCATCAAGTTGCGCCAGGAAAACCTGTTGGGCAGCTACGATGTGTTCTATCCGGTCACCAGCAGCACCAAACTGTTCGGCGGCGGCACGGCGGGCCTGACCAAGTTGACCCAGGATTCGCCTGGCTTCAGCCGCGACAGCGACATCGGCTACGCAGTGGGCTTGCAGGGCGGCGTGCTGCAACAAATTTCGCAGAACACCTCGGTTGAACTGGGTTACCGTTACCTGCGCAGCAACGCCAGCACCGAGATGAGCCCGCACGGTGGCGCCAAGGTGGGCTCGCTGGACCTGACCAGCAGCGCCCAGACCTACCTGTCTGCCAACTACGCGTTCTAAGGGCCAGGGGTGAGTATCCAGCCGGATCGGCGAATGACGATCCGGCACCTTCGTTGAGGTGCGCCGCGCACGATTGTTTGATTTGCCTGGGGAGAGGCTCCATGAAATTACTGGTCGTCGAAGACGAAGCGCTGTTGCGTCATCACTTGCAAACCCGGCTCACCGACAGCGGCCATGTGGTGCAGGCCGTGGCCAATGCCGAAGAAGCCTTGTACCAGGCCCGGGAATTCAACCATGACCTGGCGGTGATCGACCTGGGCCTGCCCGGCATCAGCGGGCTGGAGCTGATCCGCCGGCTGCGCGCCCAGGACAAGACGTTTCCGATCCTGATCCTGACCGCCCGCGGCAACTGGCAGGACAAGGTCGAAGGCCTGGCCGCCGGTGCCGACGACTACGTGGTCAAGCCGTTCCAGTTCGAGGAGCTGGAGGCCCGGTTGAACGCGCTGTTGCGCCGCTCCAGCGGTTTCACCCAATCGACCATCGTCGCCGGGCCGTTGCTGCTGGATCTCAACCGCAAGCAGGCGTCTCTCGGCGAGGAGCCGCTGGCGTTGACGGCCTACGAATACCGCATCCTCGAATACCTGATGCGTCATCACCAGCAGGTGGTGGCCAAGGACCGCTTGATGGAGCAGCTGTACCCCGATGACGGCGAGCGGGATCCCAATGTCATCGAGGTGCTGGTAGGGCGCCTGCGCCGTAAATTGGAAGCCCCGGCCGGCTTCAAGCCGATCGACACCGTGCGGGGCCTGGGTTATCTGTTCAACGAGCGCTGCCAGTGATTCGTTCGCTTCGGCTGCGGCTGATGCTGGCCGCCATGACCCTGGCGGTGCTGTTCATGCTGGCCTTGTTGCCGGCCATGCAAGGTGCGTTCAGCCTGGCGTTGCAGGAGTCCATCGAGCAACGCCTGGCCTCGGACGTGACCACGCTGATTTCCGCCGCCCGGGTGGAAAACAACCGCTTGAAGATGCCGGCGCAGTTGCCCGATGAACGCTTCAACCTCGCCGACGCCCGCCTGCTGGGCTATATCTATGATCGCGAGGGGCGGCTGGTCTGGCGGTCGAAGGCGACCCAGGAAGAAAACATCAACTACACGCCGCGCTATGACGGCCAGGGCAACCAGTTCGCCCGCATTCGCGAGAGCAATGGCCAGGAATTTTTCGTCTATGACGTCGAGGTCAAGTTGCTCGGCGGCCAGAGCGCGGCGTTCAGTATCGTCACCCTGCAACCGGTGCGCGACTACGAAGTGACCTTGCAGGGCCTGCGGGACAATCTCTACCTGGGCTTTGGCGCGGCCCTGGCGGTGTTGCTGGCGCTGTTGTGGATCGGCCTGACCTGGGGCCTGCGGGCGTTGCGGCGCCTGAGCCAGGAGCTGGACGAAATCGAAAGCGGGGCCCGGGAAAGCCTCAGTACCGAACACCCCCGGGAGCTGTTGCGCTTGACCGGCTCCCTCAACCGTTTGCTCCACAGCGAGCGAGAACAGCGCAGCCGTTATCGCGACTCCCTCGATGACCTGGCCCACAGCCTGAAAACCCCGCTGGCGGTGTTGCAGGGCGTCAGCGAAGACATGGCCCGGCGCCCCGAGGACCGTGGCCAGGCCTGGGTGCTGCAAACCCAGATCGAGCGCATGAGCCAGCAGATCGGCTACCAATTGCAGCGCGCCAGCCTGCGCAAAAGTGGGCTGGTGCGCCATCAGGTGCGCTTGCGCCCGGTGCTGCAAAGCCTGTGCGACACCTTGGACAAGGTCTATCGCGACAAGCGGGTCACCGTCAGTTTCGATCTGCCGGAGCACTGTCAGGTGCCGATCGAACAGGGCGCCTTGCTGGAAATGCTCGGCAACCTGCTGGAGAACGCTTATCGGCTGTGCCTGGGCGAGGTGCGCGTCAGCGTGCACCAGACCCTCGGCGGCACGGAGTTGAGTGTCGAGGATGACGGGCCGGGCGTGCCGCCGGACCAGCGGGCGCGGATTCTCCAGCGTGGCGAGCGGCTGGATCGCCAGCACCCGGGGCAGGGCATTGGCCTGGCAGTGGTCAAGGACATCATCGACAGCTACGGCGCCCGCTTGACCCTAGGGGATTCAGAGCTGGGCGGGGCGGCGTTCCGGATTCACTTTCCGGTGGTTTGACTGAAGTACTTTCGGTGTGTGTGCTGGCCTTTGTGGCGAGGGAGCTTGCTCCCGCTGGGCTGCGAAGCGGCCCCAAAAACTTGCGAGCGCTGCGCACTCGAGCGGGAGCAAGCTCCCTCGCCACAGGAGACGGTGGATACACCACAGAAGTTGGATGTGATCACTCAGCACTCCAACTCCCGATAAGCCCCCGGCGTCAGCCCCGTCCACTTCTTGAACGCCCGGTGAAACGCCGAGGGTTCGGAGAAACCCAACTGCTCGGCAATCTGCTGCAACGACAGCTCGGCGCGTCCCAGGTGGTAGATGGCGATATCCCGCCGCAGCTGATCCTTGAGTTCCTGGAAGCTGGTACCTTCCTCCCGCAGATGCCGGCGCAAGGTCTGCGGGCTGATGTGCAAATGGGCGGCGACGGTGTCCAGATCGGGCCAGCGTGCCGTGTCGCGGCTGAGCAGGCGGCGCAGTTGGCTGCTGAGGCTGTGGCCATCGTCCGGGCGTGACAGCAGGTCGGCGGGGGAGCGTTCGAGGAAATGCTTGAGGGTGCGTTCGTCCTGCAACAGCGGCATGTCCAGGTAGCGGCTGTGGAACAACAGGCTGCTGCCGGGGGCGTCGAACACCAGCGGGCAGGGGAACAACAGGTCGTATTCGGCGCTGTGGGCGGGCTTGGCGTAGCCGAAGGTCACCTGCTCCAGGCCGATCCGCTGGCCAATCAGCCAACTGGCGAGGCGATGCCAGACCACCAGCAGGCTTTCAGTCAGGAAGTGATCCGGGTCCCACAGGGTCGAATCGTCCAGCACCAGTCGCACACGTTCGCCTTCGGCTTCCAGCGTCAGGCGCGGGGCGTCGGGGAATAAACCGTAGAACAGCAAACCGCGGTGAAGGGCCTTGCCCAGGGTCCGACAGTGGATCAACGCGTGACACATCATCGCAAACGTCCCGGGTTTGCTCGCCGCCCGGCCGAATCCCAAATACTCGTCCTCCATTGCCAGCCACAGAGCCTGCAACAGACGGGCGAACTGCTCCGGCGCAATCCGCGCGCGCGGCTCATCCAGAAGCTCCGGGCTGATGCCCAGCTGTTGCAGTAAGGGCAAATAGTCGAAGCCTTGCCGACGCGCACCGCCCAAGGCGGCGCGGGCGAAGTGGCTGGCGATCGTGCGTTGGCGCATGGCAGAAATCCGTCCGTTAAGCGGGCGATGGTAGGCAGAGGGCAGAGGTTGGGCAAGGCGGATATCCGCCAAATCCCGGAGTGATAAACACCCCGTTGGCGGAAATCCGCCATCTTTCGCCGCCGTATTAAACCGTTGAGGAATCCACAACGCCTTCTGTAATAACGGTTGTAGGGCTTTTCCAAAAAATGGCACGGGCTTTGCGATAGAGCCTGCAGGTCTGCCGCGTGCAGCCGAACAAAACAAATCCCTCCAGTGCAGGAGGGTTCGCAATTGAGGTGCCGTGGACGACAGGTGGAAGTCGTCATGCGGGACTCTTGAGGAAGGTTTGCCATGACGACTCGTCAGCCACTGTACAAATCCCTGTATTTCCAGGTGATCGTAGCCATTGCCATCGGCATTTTGCTCGGCCACTTCTACCCGCAGACCGGTGTTGCCCTCAAGCCATTCGGCGACGGGTTCATCAAACTGATCAAAATGGTCATTGCTCCCATCATCTTCTGTACCGTCGTCAGTGGTATCGGCGGCATGCAGAACATGAAATCGGTGGGCAAGACCGGCGGCTACGCGCTGCTGTACTTTGAAATCGTCTCCACCATTGCCCTGCTGATCGGCCTGGTCGTGGTCAACGTCGTGCAACCGGGCGCCGGCATGCACATCGACGTGTCGACCCTGGACACCAGCAAGATCGCTGGTTTCATCAATGCCAGTAAAGACCAGAGCATCATCGCCTTCATCCTCAACGTGATCCCGAACACCATCGTCGGCGCGTTCGCCAACGGCGACATCCTGCAAGTGCTGATGTTCTCGGTACTCTTCGGTTTCGCCCTGCATCGCCTGGGTGCCTACGGCAAGCCGGTGCTGGACTTCATCGATCGTTTCGCCCATGTCATGTTCATCATCATCAACATGATCATGAAGCTGGCGCCTATCGGTGCGTTCGGTGCCATGGCCTTCACCATCGGCGCCTACGGTGTCGGTTCGCTGGTGCAACTGGGCCAGCTGATGATCTGCTTCTACATCACCTGCGTAGTGTTCGTGCTGGTGGTACTGGGCGCCATCTGCCGCGCCCACGGCTTCAGCGTCGTCAAGCTGATCCGCTACATCCGTGAAGAACTGCTGATTGTGCTGGGTACTTCCTCGTCGGAATCGGCCCTGCCACGCATGCTGATCAAGATGGAACGCCTGGGTGCCAAGAAGTCGGTCGTAGGCCTGGTCATCCCGACGGGCTACTCGTTCAACCTCGACGGTACGTCGATCTACCTGACCATGGCTGCGGTGTTCATCGCCCAGGCCACCGACACCCCGATGGACCTGACTCACCAGATCACCCTGCTGCTGGTGCTGTTGCTGTCGTCCAAAGGTGCCGCTGGCGTGACCGGTAGCGGCTTCATCGTATTGGCGGCGACCCTGTCGGCTGTGGGCACCTTGCCGGTGGCTGGCCTGGCACTGATCCTGGGTATCGACCGCTTCATGTCCGAAGCCCGCGCCCTGACCAACCTGGTGGGCAACGCTGTGGCCACGATCGTGGTTGCCAAGTGGGTCAAGGAGCTGGACGAAGACCAGTTGCAGACCGAGCTGGCTTCCGGCGGTCGTGGTATCTCCGACGTCCGTGAAGATGACGACGTGCTGGCAAGCGCTGAAACCGCAGTGCCAACGAAGTAATCTCAGGCTGCAATGAAAAACCCGCTTCGGCGGGTTTTTTTATGGGCTCAATTTTGAAGCCGGCGTGCTTCTGTGGCGAGGGGGTTTATCCCACACTCTGTGGGAGCAAGGCTTGCCCGCGATGAAGGCGATTCGGTCTTTCAGGAATCGAGGCGCCTGTTTCGCGAGCAAGCTTTGCTCCCACAGCCTAGTGTTGCCACAAGGATCTGTGCCAGCCGTGAGCACAATCGTCATTCAAAGTAACGGCTACGGTAATTGCCCCGCCACCAACCCCTGCCTAGTCTTTCACCATCACCCTCTCGGAGATCGCCCATGCAAGGTCCACTGGCATCGCTCAAGGTTCTGGACTTCTCGACCCTGCTACCCGGCCCGTTCGCCTCGCTGTTGCTGGCGGACATGGGAGCCGAGGTGTTGCGCATCGAGTCGCCGACCCGCCAAGACCTGCTGCGGGTGCTACCCCCCCATGACCAAGGCGTATCGGCCAGCCATGCCTACCTCAACCGCAACAAGCGCAGCCTGGCCCTGGACCTCAAGCAGCCGGAAGCGTTGGAGGTGGTCACGCGGTTGCTGGGGGAGTACGACATCCTGCTAGAGCAGTTCCGCCCCGGCGTGATGGAACGGCTGGGCTTGGGCTACGAGGCCTTGAAGGCCATCAATCCGCGGCTGATCTACGTGTCGATCACCGGCTACGGCCAGACCGGCCCCTATAAGGACCGCGCCGGTCACGATATCAACTACCTGGCCCTGGCGGGGCTGGCCAGCCACACCGGCCGTGCCGGCAGCGGGCCGTTGCCGCTGGGGATCCAGGCGGCGGACATCGCCGGTGGTTCATTGCACGGCGTGATCGGGCTGCTAGCGGCGGTCATCGCCCGTCAGCAGAGCGGGCAGGGCCAGCACCTTGACGTGAGCATGACCGACTGCGTGTTCAGCCTCAACGCCATGGCCGGTGCCGGTTACCTGGCCTGCGGCGTGGAACCGGGTTGGGAGAATCAGATGCTCAACGGTGGCAGCTTCTATGACTATTACCGCACCCGCGATGGCCGCTGGATGTCGGTGGGCAGCCTGGAGCCGGCCTTTATGCAGGCGTTGTGCGGCGCTTTGGGCCGGCCGGAGCTGGCGACCCAGGGGTTGTCGCCCAAGCCTGAACTGCAATACGCCCTCAAGCAGGTGCTGCAGGCTGAGTTCGAAAAGCGCGATTTTGCCGAGCTGTGCAGTTTGTTTGCCGGGATCGATGCGTGTGTCGAGCCGGTGCTGAGCCTGGAGGAAGCCGTGGGGCATCCGCAACTACAGGCTCGGGAACTGGTGACACAGGTGCCCCGTGGGGATGGTTCAAGTCAGGCGCAGATGGCTTGTCCGTTGAAGTTTTCCGAAGGGTTGCCCGAGCCTCGGCATATTGGCGCGGGGGTGGGGGCGCATACGGATCAGGTGTTGGGGGCGTTGGGGTTCAGTGTTGAGCGGATCGCTCAATTGCGCAGTGCCAAGGTGGTTTTGTAGTGCCCTCAATGGCCCCTTCGCGAGCAGGCTCGCTCCCACATCGGATCTCTGGCGTTTGCAAAGACCCTTGTGGGAGCGGGCTTGCTCGCGAAGGGGCCAGCCCTGACACCACATAAACCTGCTATTCCACCCTGGTCTCCCCACTGAACACCAAGGTATTGCGACAGCTGCGGCACAAATACCGCCGCCCCTGGCGAACCAGGCTGTGGCGTTGGGCTGTGAACGGGAAGTCGCTGCCGTCGCAAGGGCATTTGTAGATGTAGCGGGTTGCGGTGCGGCGTTTGATTTCGTAGGTGTGACAACGGTTGGGCGGCAGTTCGTACACCCCGCGCATGATCAGTTGCCATTCTTCGCCATGGGCTTGGATACGGTCGCCAAACAATTGGTGGGCGATCAGGTGCGCGACTTCGTGGGCGACGGTTTGCTTGAGGAAGTCTTCGGCGTTTTCCCGGTACAACTGAGGATTGAAGCGCAGCAGATTTTCATGCAAGTGCGCGACACCGGCCTTCTGGCCGCGCAATTTGAAGCTGACCACCGGGCGTTTGAAAGGACGTTTGAAAAAGGCTTCGGCTTGTTGGTAACACTCTTCGACGCGGGTATTGAGTTGCTCGAGCATGCTTTACGGGTCTCCAGAAGCCCGAGTATGCCGCAAGCGCCGGCCGTTGCGAATCGTCCAGGCGCCCAGTGGTCCTTCCGCACACAGGAAGGCCGCCTTGCGGCGGCCTGTGTCGGCAGATCCTGCTTTTTTATTGGAGGGTACTATCGGGACCGTTTCATCCCTTCAATTGGTATAGACCGGGCCGACGCCCAGTCCCCAAACAATCACCGTGAACGCCATGATGGCCACCAGCACCACCAGGCCGACGGCGAGCACCGAGCTGGAAAACAGAAAACCTTCGTCCTGGGGAATGTTCATGAACGTCGGCAGGCCGACGTACAGCAGGTAGACGGTGTAGCAGATCGCCGCGGTGCCAACGATCATCCCCAGCCACATGTGCGGGTAGAGCGCCGCGAGGCCGCCGATGAACAACGGTGTTGCAGTGTAGGTGGCGAACGCAACGCAACGGGCCAGGCTCGGATTGGCGTCGTAGGTGCGGGCCATCCAGTGGATGAAGGCACCCATTACCGCCACGCCGCCCAACATGGCCAGGTACGACATGATGGTCATCCACAGCGCGCTTTCCTGGGTGAGCATGACCGGTGGACGATTGCCGATGACCCATCCCACTTGTGTGGTGCCGATGAACGCCGAAACCGCGGGAATGGCCGCCAGGATCAGCGTATGGGTGAGGTACATGTGGCTGATGCTTTCCTCCTGATCGCCACGGATTTCTTTCCATTCTTGATCAGGGTGGGTAAAGAGCCCCACGACATGATGGATCATAATCAGTCACTCCTTTGTTATTGCCATCGCCCCCCAACGGAGCGCCTACGGGCCAAAGCGGCCAAGTAAGTAAAGGTCTGGATATGTGTGCGACCTTATGTCGCAGTATAGGAAGGAGTTACCGCGAGGGGGATGGGGGGCTTAGAGCAAATCGCGCTGTAGGGGAGGCTGCTGATAGCTAAAAGCTGCAAGCCGCAAGCCGCAGCCGCAAGCCGCAAGAAAAGCACCGCGCCTGGCTTGCAGCTTGTGGCTTGTAGCTTGCAGCTGCTTGAAAAGCTAAAATGCCGGCCTTTCGTCACACCTCACGGATTTCGCGTCATGGGCACTCTTACGGTCAACCAGAACAAACTGCAAAAGCGCCTGCGCCGCCTGGCCGGTGAGGCGGTCGCCGATTTCAACATGATCGAGGACGGTGACAAGGTCATGGTCTGCCTGTCCGGCGGCAAGGACAGCTACACCTTGCTCGACGTACTGATGCATTTGCAGAAGGTTGCGCCGATCAAGTTCGATATCGTCGCGGTGAACATGGATCAGAAGCAGCCCGGGTTCCCCGAGCATGTGCTGCCGGCCTATCTCGAGTCGCTGGGCGTTGAATACCACATCGTCGAGAAAGACACGTATTCGGTGGTCAAGGAACTGATCCCCGAAGGCAAGACCACCTGTTCGCTGTGCTCACGCCTGCGCCGCGGCACGCTCTACACCTTCGCCGACGAGATCGGTGCGACCAAGATGGCCCTGGGGCACCACCGCGACGACATCGTCGAGACGTTCTTCCTGAACATGTTCTACAACGGCTCGCTCAAGGCCATGCCGCCGAAGCTGCGTGCCGATGACGGACGCAACGTAGTAATCCGCCCGCTGGCCTATTGCAACGAGAAAGACATCCAGGCCTATTCGGATTTCAAGCAGTTCCCGATCATCCCCTGCAACCTGTGCGGCTCCCAGGAAAACCTGCAACGCCAAGTGGTCAAGGAGATGCTCCAGGAGTGGGAACGCAAGACCCCGGGTCGCACCGAGAGCATTTTCCGTGGCTTGCAGAACGTCATTCCGTCGCAACTGGCGGACCGTAACCTGTTCGACTTCACCAACCTGCGCATCGACGAAAACGCCACGCCGCGGTTCGTCAACGTAGTGAACCTCTGACGGTCGCAGAGAAATTTCCTTACGGCGCTTGCGAGCGCCGTTTTCTTTTTCAATACCAGGAGAGGGCATGCGCGATTACAAGTGGCTGCACGAGTATTGTCTGAACCGCTTCGGTTCGGCGGCTGAACTGGAAGCCCACCTGCCTGTTCCCAAGACCCCGGCGCAACTGCGCAAGATCAGCGACGACCGCTATCTCTCGACCATGGCGCTGCGAGTGTTTCGTGCCGGGCTCAAGCACAGCCTGGTGGACGCCAAGTGGCCGGCCTTCGAAGAGGTGTTCTTCAAGTTCGACCCGGAAAAAGTCGTACTGATGAGCGCTGAGCACCTGGAGCGGCTGATGCAGGACGCGCGGATCATCCGGCACTTGGGCAAGCTCAAGAGCGTACCGCGCAACGCGCAGTTGATCTTGGACGTGGGCCATGAAAAGGGCAGCTTCGGCGCGTTGATCGCCGACTGGCCAGTGACCGACATCGTCGGCCTGTGGACCTACCTGAAAAAGCACGGCCATCAATTGGGCGGCCTGTCGGCACCGCGCTTCTTGCGGATGATGGGCAAGGACACCTTCGTGCCCAGTTATGACGTGGTGGCGGCGCTCAACGCCCAAGACATCATCGACAAAGTCCCCACCAGCCTGCGGGACCTGGCGACGGTGCAGAATGCCTTCAACCAGTGGCATGAACAGAGCGGTGGGCGGCCGATGTCGCAGATTTCGATGATGCTGGCCTACACAGTGAATCATTGAGACCGCGTCGCGCCCTTCGCGAGCAGGCTCGCTCCCACACTGGATTTGTGCACGCCGCTAATCCCCTGTGGGAGCGAGCCTGCTCGCGAAGGCGGTATATCAGGCGACGGAGGGCCCGCCTTCGCCAGCCAACCGCCGATTCAACTGAAACCGCCAGCGCACATACAGCAAGGCCGAGCAGAACACCGCCACGCTCGCCGCCATTTCCAGCACGCCGAACAGCTGCCGGTTCGGGTCATAGGCCGCCAATGCGCCCTTGATGAAATACAGGTTCACCACGAAGCACATCCACGAATGTCCACGGGCGCTGCCGCTGAGCATGCCGGGCGCGAGTATCAGCAGCGGCACCAGTTCGATCAGCAGAATCACCCAGGGCCGAGCGCCGTGCAGGTCGGCGATCAGCAGGTAATACGCGCTGAGCAACCCCACCAGACCGAAAAAGCACAGCAGGCTGAGGACGCGGGCCAGGCGTACGCGCGGCTCCAGCCATTGGATCGAAGGCAGGATCTTCGGCTTCTTAGCCACGGCCGTTCTCCAGCAACAGGGCGGTTTTCGCCAGGCGCGAACCCAAGGCCCGGCAGAGAGCGACTTCATGCTCGTTCAAGCCGCTTTTCCCGTCGGCCCCGGCGTGATGGCTCGGGCCGTAGGGCGTACCGCCACCTTGGGTGTCGATCAGGGCCGACTCGCTGTAGGGCAGGCCGGTGATCAGCATGCCGTGGTGCAGCAGTGGCAGCATCATCGACAGCAGGGTGGTTTCCTGGCCGCCATGCAGGCTTGCCGTGGAGGTGAAGACCCCGGCCGGCTTGCCCACCAGCGCGCCGGTCAGCCACAGATTGCTGGTGCCATCGAGAAAATACTTGAGCGGCGCGGCCATGTTGCCGAACCGGGTCGGGCTGCCCAAGGCCAGGCCGGCGCAGTTCTTCAGGTCATCGAGGCTGGCGTAGAGGGGGCCTTGCTCCGGAATGTCTGGCGAAACCGCTTCGCACTCGGTGGAAATCGCCGGCACCGTGCGCAGCCTGGCTTCCAGCCCGGCCTGCTCGACACCACGGGCGATCTGCCGGGCCATTTCGTTGGTGGAGCCGCTGCGGCTGTAATACAGCACCAGGATGTACGGCGTGGTCACGGCAGGATCTCCAGGATCTTTTCCGGCGGACGGCCGATCACGGCCTTTTCACCGGCTTCCAGAATCGGTCGTTCCATGAGTTTCGGGTGGGCGGCGATGGCGGCGATCAGTTGGCCCTGGCTCAGGCTTTCGTCGGCCAGGTTCAATTCTTTGTATTCGTCTTCACCGGTGCGCAGCAGTTGCCGGGCGCTGATGCCGAGCTTGGCCAGCAGACGCTCCAGTTGCGCAGCGTCGAGCGGGGTTTCCAAGTAGCGGACCACAGTCGGCGCCAGGCCGCGGGCCTCCAACAGTTCCAGCGCACCGCGGGATTTCGAGCAGCGCGGGTTGTGATAAAGCGTCAGATCGGTCATGAGCGGGTCGCATCTTGCGTAAGGTGGCGGCTATTCTACTGTGCCGCGAAGTCCCTAGCACCTGAGAGAGGCGATGGGTCGCAGCAACGTTCACATTCAGACAAGGATAGGCACATGGCAAGGCGATTGATGGCGGCACTGACATTCTTGGGCATCCTGTTGCTCGCCGGCTGCGGAAACGACTACGGGGTGGACCAGAACGGCCAGGCCATCGCCTCGCAGCGGCTGGACAAACAGTGGGTGGTGCTCAACTACTGGGCGGAGTGGTGCGCGCCGTGCCGCACCGAGATCCCGGAGTTCAATGCCCTGGCCGAACAGCTGAAGGGGCGCAACATCGGCGTGTTCGGGGTCAACTTCGACCAGGTGCAGGGCGAAGAGCTCAAGAGCGCCAGCGACAAGATGGGGATTCGTTTCACGGTGCTGGCCCGGGATCCGGCCGAGATCTTCGACCTGCCGCGCAGCGAAGGGCTGCCGGTGACTTACATCATCGACAACCAGGGCAAGGTGCGCGAGCAGTTGTTGGGGGAGCAGACGGCGGCGGGGGTGATGACCAAGCTTGAGGCGTTGCAGGCACTCAAGTGATCCCGAACTGACATAGGGCGTTTGGTTATATAGGTTCTGTGACAGGGAGCTTTTGTGGCGAGGGAGCTTGCTCCCGCTGGGCCGCGAAGCGGCCCCAGATGTACCTGTCACTTTGATGTGTCAGACAGAATGGAGGGGGCCGCTGCGCAGCCCAGCGGGAGCAAGCTCCCTCGCCACAGGGTCAACCATGTCCCTGGTCCAAACTGGGGTGTCTGCAGGCTCAGGCCTCAGCCTTCCTCCAGCCACCACCGCAACGGCTTGCCCTGGGCCGGCCAGAAGCGTATCTGCTCGATGGGCGAGATGTCCCAGCGTTCGACCTTTTCCAAGGCCTGCAAGAAGCGCGTCTCCTGCTCCATCAGCGCCGGAGCGCAGAGTTTGCGGGTGCTACCGATCTTGCCGAAGCTCAAGCGGCGGCCTTCCAGGGTGTAGGGCGCGAACCAGTGGTTGCAGCCGCCGTTGCCGTAGGCGCGACCGTCATCCCCGAGGGTGATGGTCAGGTGGCTGTAGTCCATCAATGGCCGTTCGCCGATCCACTCCAGGATATAGCTGCGGTTGTGTTGCAACGGCACCGGCTCGCTGGCGCAACCCATCAGGCCAGTACCGATCAGCGCGGCCAGGACCAGGCGTTTCATCAGGCGGCTTCCTGGCATTTCGGGCACCGGTGTTTTTCGCCCACGGTGGTCCAGCCCAACTCGGCGATCCGCGCGGTGGCGGCCGGTTTCTCGGCCTTGGCGCCGAGCTTGGCATCGACGGCGAATTCGAAGCTCAGTTCTTTGGCGCAGCTATCGCAGTTGACCTGCCAGGTATGGATCGCCAGTTCGCCGAACACCGGGCCGGTGGTCATGGCGGTCCATTGACCCATGGGCTTGAGCAGGTGCCGCACGGTGTCCACGGTCAGGCGCATGGACAAGTCCTTGCTGCCCTTGAGCGTGACGAGCAACACATCGTTGGCCTGGATCGAACCGCCATTGCCGGTGACCTGGTAGCGGCCCGGCGCCAGGGCGCGGACTTCGGTCAAGGTGTGCTGCGGGTTCATCAGGGTGTAGCGGAAATCGTGTTCGGCCATGGGTCCTCCAAATAGGCGCGACATGCTAGCACGGGGCATGGCTTGGGATGGTTCCTATGCTGGTCAGGCGACGAAATCCACTGTGGGAGCGAGCCTGCTCGCGATAGCGGTGTGTCAGTCAACATCAATTGGAATGTGGCCGGACTCATCGCGAGCGGGCTCGCTCCCACAGGGTTTGTGCTGGCTCGAGGTTTAGCTATCCACCAGGTTCTGCGGCGTGCCAGCCGCCCAGGCAGCGATGTTGTCCAGGGTGGTCATGGCAATGGCGGCCAATGCCTCATGGGTCAGGAACGCCTGGTGGGCGGTGACGATCACGTTGGGAAAGGTCAGCAGCCGTGCCAGCACGTCATCCTGCAAAGGCAGGTCGGAGCGGTCCTTGAAGAACAGCTGCGCCTCTTCTTCATAGACATCCAATCCCAAATAGCCGAGCTGGCCGCTTTTCAATGCGGCGATCAAGGCCGGTGTGTCCACCAGACCGCCGCGCCCGGTGTTGATCAGCATGGCGCCGCGTTGCATCGCGGCCAGCGTTCGGGCGTTGATCAGGTGTCGGCTCTGTTCGTTCAGCGGGCAGTGCAGGCTGATGATCTGCGCTTGCGCCAGTAGGTCGTCCAGGGGCAAGTAGCGGGCGCCCAAGGCTTCGACCTGTGGGTTGGGGTAGGGGTCGTAGGCCAGCAACTGGCAGCCGAAGCCGGCCATGATCCGTGCGAACGTAGCGCCAATCTGTCCAGTGCCGATTACCCCGACGGTCTTGCCCACCAGATCGAAGCCGGTCAGCCCGTGGAGGCTGAAATTGCCGTCCCGGGTGCGGTTGTAGGCCCGGTGCAGGCAGCGATTGAGGGCCATGATCAACGCCACGGCATGTTCGGCCACGGCGTGGGGCGAGTAGGCCGGCACCCGGACGATGCTCAGGCCCAGGCGCTTGGCAGCGAGCAGATCGACATGGTTGTAGCCGGCCGAGCGCAGGGCGATCAGCCGCGTGCCGCCTGCGGCCAGCCGCTCCAGCACCGGTGCGCTGAGGTCATCGTTGATGAAAGCGCAAACCACGTCATGCCGTTCGGCCAGGGCCACGGTGTCCAGGTCCAGGCGGGCGGGCTGGAAGTGCAATTGAAGGCCCATGGGTGCCGGGGCCTGGGTGAAACTGTCGCGGTCGTAGGTCTGGCTGCTGAAAAAGATCACGCGCATGGCGGCCTCCTGGCAGAAAAAACAAGCCCGTAGGAGCTGTCGAGTGCAACGAGGCTGCGATCTTTGCGCTGACCATTGAATCGCAAGTGAAAGATCAAAAGATCGCAGCCTCGCTTCGCTCGGCAGCTCCTACAGTCCGGGATAGGAGCATGGATTTTTAGCGATCCCGGTTCCGAGGGTATTGCCCTGGATCAGGCACTGATACGCGCCTCGCTGGCCAGGCGATTGATGGCGTGCTCCAGTTCTTCCAGGGCGGCGGCGGCCTTGGGGTCCTGTTGCTTGAGCAGGGTTTCGCTGCGCTGGCAGGCCGCACGCAATTGCGGCACGCCGCAGTAGCGGGTGGCGCCGTGCAGACGGTGGACCCGTTCAATCAGCGCGTTGTGATCGTTGGCCTCGCTGGCCTGGCGGATGGCTTCGCGGTCGGCTTCCAGGGACGCCAGCAGCATCGCCAGCATGTCCGCCGCCAGGTCGGCCTTGCCGGCGGCCAGGCGCAAGCCTTCTTCGTGATCGAGCACCAGCAGCTCGCTGGCACCCTGGGCATCGTTGCTGCGCTCCGGCGACTGGTTGCGCAGGGCCAGGCCGGTCCACTTGAGCACCACCTGGGCCAGTTGCCGTTCGCTGATGGGTTTGGTCAGGTAGTCGTCCATGCCGCTTTGCAGCAGGGCGCGCTTTTCGTTGGCCATGGCGTGGGCGGTGAGGGCAACGATCGGCAGCGGCGTGCAGTGCCGCTCGCTTTCCCACTGGCGGATTGCCTCGGTGCTCTGGCGACCGTCCATGCCAGGCATCTGCACGTCCATCAACACTAGGTCGAAGGTTTCCTTCTGCACGGCCTTGACCGCCGCGTAGCCGCTTTCCACCGCCAGCACCTTGGCGCCCATGTCTTCGAGCAGGGTCTGCACCAGCAACAGGTTGGCCGGGTTGTCGTCCACGCACAGCACTTTCGGGGCGCGGCTGGAAACCGGCTCGCTGGGTTCGCTGCGGGTCGGGCGCGGGTTGACCAGGTCGGACAGCGAACGACGCAACTTGCGGGTGCAGGCCGGCTTGGCCTGCAACTGGCTGTGGGGGTTGGGCACCGAGAGGTGGTACAGGGTCTGTTCGGTGGTGGGACACAGCACGAGCACTTTGCAGCCCAGGTGCTCAAGGTCCCAGATGTGCTGGTTGAGGCGCTCCGGCGGCATGTCGTTGCTGGTGATGCCCAGCACGGCCAGATCGATCGCCTTGTCGGTCTGGTGGGCGACGGTGATGCCGTTGGTCAGGCTCTCCAGGGTGTTGAACGGCGTCACTTGCAGGCCGCAGTCTTCGAGTTGGTGCTGCAAGGCCTGGCGGGCCAGTTCATGATTCTCCAGCACCGCCACGCGCCGGCCCAGCAACGGCGGGCCCGGCAGATCCTCGGCATCGTCACGGGTCTTGGGCAGGCGCAGGCTGATCCAGAACTCCGAGCCTTCGCCCGGCGTGCTGTCGACGCCGATCTCGCCGCCCATCTGTTCCACCAGACGCTTGGAAATCACCAGGCCCAAGCCCGTGCCACCCGGTTGCCGCGACAGTGAGTTGTCGGCCTGGCTGAACGCTTGGAACAGCGCCCGCACGTCCTGGTTGGACAGGCCGATGCCGGTGTCCTGGATGCTGATGCGCAACTGCACGCTGTCTTCGTGCTCATCTTCGAGCATGGCCCGGGCGACGATGGTGCCCTCGCGGGTGAACTTGATGGCGTTGCTCACCAGGTTGGTGAGGATCTGCTTGAGGCGCAGTGGATCGCCCACCAGCGACAGCGGCGTGTCTCGGTAGACCAGGCTCACCAGTTCCAATTGCTTGGCGTGAGCCGCGGGGGCGAGGATGGTCAGGGTGTCCTGCAGCAGGTCCCGCAGGTTGAACGGAATGTTGTCGAGCACCAGCTTGCCGGCCTCGATCTTCGAAAAGTCGAGGATCTCGTTGATGATGCCCAGCAGGCTGTCGGCGGATTTCTCGATGGTGCCCAGGTAGTCGAGCTGGCGCGGGGTCAGTTCGCTTTTCTGTAAGAGGTGGGTAAAACCGAGGATACCGTTGAGCGGCGTGCGGATTTCATGGCTCATGTTCGCCAGGAACTCGGATTTGATCCGGCTCGCTTCCAGCGCTTCCTTGCGGGCCAGGTCCAGCTCGATGTTCTGGATCTCGATGGTTTCCAGGTTCTGGCGCACGTCTTCGGTGGCCTGGTCGATGCTGTGCTGCAATTCTTCCTGGGCGTTCTGCAAGGTGCTGGCCATGCGGTTGATGCCCGAGGCCAACTCATCCAGCTCCTGGCTGCCCAGTGGTGGCAGGCGGGTTTCCAGGTGGCCGTCCTTGAGTTGCGCCACGGCTTGCTTGATCTGGCTCAGCGGACGGTTGATCGTGCGGCCCATGCGCAAGGCCAGCAGCGCGGTCAAACACAGGCCGGCGCCGATCAGCAACAGGCTGGCGAACAGGCTGCGATAACCGCGCAGCAACATGCCGCTGTGGGACAACTCCAGCTCGACCCAGCCCAGCAGGCGGTCGGCCTCTTCGGGGATCAGCTCGCCCGCCAGGTTGCGGTGCTTGCCGAATACCGGCAGCAGGTAGCGCGTGGCGTCATTGCCGGTGCGTTGCAGCAACTGCGTACCGTTGCCCTCCGGCGCCCGGTTGAGCATGGTCGGGCCGGCGTGGGCCAGCGGCGCGCGGTCAGGGGCGAGGAAGGTCACGGCGCGCACGTCCGCTTGCTCGAGGGACTGCGTGGCGACGCGCTCCAGCAGATCGGTGTCCTGGCGGCTCATGGCCGGAGCGACCAGCGGTGCCAACTGTTCGGCGATCATCTCGCCCCGTTGCAGCAATTGGGCATGCAAGTCCGCTTGCTGCATCCAAGTGAAATAGCCGCCCAGGACCAGCGCCATCAGGCTGGTCGGCAACAGGGTCAGCAACAGCACACGGCCTTTGATTCCCAGTTTCTTGAGCACACTTGTCTCCTGCATCCAGCGGTCTGATTGAACTGTGCGCGCATCCGGCACGCACCACCTGCGCAGTGTAGCGATTTGCGGGCGGGGGATCTTTGTAAAAATGGTGTCTGCTGTGCATCGGTTCGACCGGAGGCTTGTTGCAGTGGGATCTGCAATCGTTTGGTGGGTGTTCGCTGGCAGACCAGGAATGCAACCGTATCTTCGATCTGCTCACGCGCCTCGATGCTCCCGCCCAGGGGGACGGCTGTGGGCGCGGAATGGCAGGAGGGGGTGATTGATCCATGGGTTGGTGCTCAGTCGTACGAAAAGATGAGCAGTCATGCTGTGGATGGAAGTGCAAGCCTAGGCAATCGGCTTTCTTTGATTGAAAATTTTTCAGCTCAAGTCTCAGAATCACTTTCTAAGTTGCTTAGGTAACGTGTGAGGCTTTTTCTTACATTGGTCTGTTGAAGATCTTGGAAAGTTATGCCGTACCGCGGCGGGACGTAGATCTTCTCATGGGCGTCCGTTTGGGTCACCCCTACATGTGTAGGGTGCAGATTTTTGTATTTGGTCGCTATCGTTGAATCGAAGGTGCTGGTCGGCGCAGCATAGATAGGTTGAGCGATCTATGGAAAATATAAGATTTGCACGAATTCTTCGTGGGTTTCAAAACGGAAAAAATACATGCATTTTTGTTGCGATCTTCAAAGTAAATTTTTATTTTTTATCGGGCTATTAATTCGGTCGGCTACGTAGTTTTGAGCGCGGCGGTGTTCTTTTAAGTAGGTGAAATATGGGGTGTATACTGTTCTCGGTTCTTCTTTCTCTTGGGGGTGGTTGTGTTTTAATGGGGGCGATTGAGGCTTTTGCTTATGTTCTAAAATATTGGTGTGGGTATGTGCTTCCCAAAATGTATAAGCATCTGGTTGTACTGCCGTTTGTTGTGTGGTTCGTTATATTTGTGGTGCCTTCGTTAATGGTGGGTTTTGGTTGCTGAATTTGCGATGTTACAGGGGGGCGGTGTTTGATTGAAGTCGTGGTTGGCGCTGTAAGCTGTGATCTGGTGTTTTGATTAGGAGGGTGGTGTGAATAATGAAGTGGTATTGAGTTATTTTGATTTCTCTGTCTATTTGGTGGGGAGTGTATTGATTCTTAATGTTTTAAGTTTTCTTAAGGTGGGTTTGTGGTTGGTCTTGCTTGTGGTGTTTATTTGGCTTTTGTTTATTTTGATGTTGTGTTTTAAGGGGCGTAGATTGTTCTGGTTGGAAGGAGAATATATTTGCTTTAGACGTGGATTTAAGACGGTGTCGTTTGATCGAGGTGTTGTTGAGGTGAGTGTTAGAAATTGTGTGTTTGCACCAATTGAGGTAGTGATAAATATGCCTGGGCGAAGGGAGGTTTTTTTACTGCCAAGGTTTATACCTGAAGAGCAGCGAGAGTTTGTGATTAAGATGATTGAAAGGTTTTGCTTGGAGCATAATATAACTTATCTGTGATTTTGTTGGGTTTGAGCCTCGGGTTGTCGATATTTTACTTCAAATGAGTGAGGGTAGGCTGATGTTAAGTGTCTAGCTCCTTTGTATTGGTGTGGTTTGTGTGTTCGATTGCAATGGAGAGATGTCTATGTTGTTGGAAGGTGTGACAGGGGCTGTGGCGGGTTTAGCAATAGGGTTGTTTTTTAAAGGTATTGAATTCATCTTGAAAAGAGTGTGTGGTTATGTTGTCTCGGAGGGATATAAGCAGTTGTACTTTTTTTGGGAATTATGTTCATGGTTGTGTATGGGTTGCCTGCTTTGTATGCTTATATTGATGTCAGTTAAGTTTTGTGCTCAGGAGATCCCGTCTGCGTAAGTGGTTTGATTCTATATCTTTAATGGCGCGATACTGAAGGGGTGTAAAGCGCGTAATGCTTTTAAGGTTTGTTTAGCTTCTCCGAGAATAACTTCCCTCTGGAATTTACCCCTTTCTTTCGTAAAATTGAGGAGACGTATTCTCGCACCGTGAAATCGCTAATGCCGAGCGCTAAAGCTATTCTTTTGTTTGTTTCGCCTTGCAGAAGCAACTGCAAAACTTCGTGCTCTCGCTTTGTTAAGTCTTTATTGTTTTTCTTCAATTGTCTGTTCCTTGGCTAAGATCGAGCGCTGAATTGCTTGGTAATAATATTATCGGTATATCTGATGACTCGCTAGTTCATGGATGTCTCGATGAGTCGCGGGAAAGATCCGATAAAAAATCGTGTTCCTACAGATTTTTATGTGTTGCGAGGAAAGAACTTCCCTTGTGGGGTAATAAGTACTACAGAAAGAGGCAGGTCTGACAGTTGGATGGAGCGAATATGGAGGAAATAGCTCTCTATATCTTCTCCCTGTTCGAATACGTTCCTGTCGTCCTGGGGCTGCGTTGGGTCAGGTAACGTAACGTCCCATAAATCATCGAGCGGGGCCTCCATGGCGAGGAAGCTTGCTCTCACCGGGGCGCAACTTTCATCTCCAGCTCGAGCGGCGCAGCCAGGCTGTCAATGGATTTACGGAAGTCGACGGGGTTGGGGTGTGGATAGGCTTTTCGACTTGGGTGTCGGGTCGATCATGGCGGATGGGCTTCAGAAGGGGGGCGGGAGCGCAGCATTCGAGATCAGATGGAAGGTTTGAAGGCGGGGTTTTAACTTTATGTATAAGTCAACGATTAAAGCCTTGGCGCAGGGACAGGTCTGGCCACCCAGTTAGCCATTGATCACAACCAGCGTGCCGGCAGCCAATTCGCGTTTTCCATTCAGGCAAGGAAAGCCGAGGAGTGGGGGAGCGTCGGGGAGGGCGCACCAGTCCCAACCCCGCGAACCTGTTAGATCCTCTCCTACTCTCGACGTATATCACGTGCCCGCTCACCCTCCCCAGTCACCAGCCACGCTTCACTGACACTCAGCAAACGTGCCAACGGCTCCACCCGCGACCGAGGTATACCCCGCGTGCTCCAGTTCGTCAGGCATTGAGGGCTGATACCGAGCACCTTGGCAAACCCTGAGGGAGAGATGTCGTATTCTTCCAATAGATTGCGCAAGCGTTGCCCGCAAGTCCGCCGGGTGTTGGGTTGTGGATCCTTTTGTTTCGCGTCGACCATCGTTATTGCTCACATCTACTAATACGTTTAGCGGTACAACTTAGAGAACACGGAGCAAAGCCAGATACCCCTGACCGCTTGGTCATCAATACAAAAGGAAAGAGCCCACAGACAGGCAGGAGGAGTGCTTACAGACGATGCTTACAACAGAATGCATCGGCGATTTGAGCGCTAGGGTCTGTAGGAAAAGGATTGCGTGGTGTACCGAATCGACTCCATGGGCCTGAGCATCACCCGCGCGCGAGGATCCGGTGGCGAGTGATCAAGCTCCTCCGCAAAGCAGCACACGCCTCGCTTATTCCCATAAGCCATAACCCCCTCACTTTGCGTGATATGGCCTCGCCGGGTTTGCCGGTATGATAGGCGCCCCCGCAGCCCGGATTGCGAATACGCCATGACTTTGCAGTACCCCACCATCGCCGATTGCGTCGGCAACACTCCGCTGGTCCGCTTGCAGCGCCTGCCCGGCGTGACCACCAATACGCTTTTGCTCAAGCTCGAAGGGAATAACCCGGCGGGTTCGGTCAAGGACCGGCCAGCGTTGTCGATGATCACCCGTGGTGAATTGCGCGGGCAGATCCATCCCGGCGATACGCTGATCGAGGCAACTTCCGGCAACACCGGTATTGCCTTGGCGATGGCGGCGGCGATCAAGGGTTACAAGATGATCCTCATCATGCCCGACAACTCCAGCGCCGAGCGCAAGGCGGCGATGACGGCCTATGGCGCCGAGTTGATCCTGGTGACTCAGGAGGAGGGCATGGAAGGCGCCCGGGACCTGGCCGAGCGCATGCAGGCCGAGGGGCGCGGCAAGGTGTTGGATCAGTTCGCCAACGGCGACAATCCCGAGGCCCACTACACCACCACCGGCCCTGAGATCTGGCGCCAGACCGACGGCACCATCACCCATTTCGTCAGCTCGATGGGCACCACCGGCACCATCATGGGCACCTCGCGCTACCTGAAAGAACAGAACCCCAATGTGCAGATCATCGGCCTGCAACCGATGGAAGGCTCGGCCATCCCCGGCATTCGCCGCTGGCCAGAAGAGTATCTGCCGAAGATCTACCAGGCCGACCGGGTGGACCGGATCATCGACATGGCCCAAAGCGAAGCCGAGGATGTGACCCGTCGCTTGGCTCGCGAAGAAGGCATCTTCTGTGGCGTGTCTTCGGGCGGTGCCGTAGCGGGGATGCTGCGCTTGTCCAAGGAATTGGAGAATGCGGTGATTGTCGCGATCATCTGTGACCGTGGCGACCGTTACCTGTCGACCGGCATTTTCGACGCGCCCAACTGATGGCCAAGCATGAAAGAGGCTTGCGCTTCCAGCCCAGCGGCGGAAGCCGGGCCCCGCAAGTGCCCACCGGTAAAAAGCAGCGCTTGACCATTGAACGCCTGGCCAACGATGGCCGGGGCATTGCGTTTGTCGACGGCCGCACCTGGTTCGTCATCGGCGCCCTGGCCGGTGAAGAGGTCGAGGCGCGGGTACTCGGAGCTCACGGCAAAGTGGTCGAGGCGCGCACCGAGCGCGTATTCCTGTCCAGCGAACTGCGCCGCCCAGCGCCGTGCATTCATGCCGGTCGTTGCGGCGGATGCAGCGTCCAACATTTGCCCCATGACGAACAACTCGCCCTGAAACAGCGCATGCTCGCCGAGCAACTGTCGCGGGTGGCCGGTGTCGAGCCCGATGAATGGGCGGCGCCGTTGAGTGGGCCGGAGTTTGGTTATCGACGTCGCGCCCGGGTGGCGGTGCGTTGGGACCAGAAGGCGAAAAACCTCGAAGTGGGTTTCCGCGCCGCCGGCAGCCAGGACATCGTCGCCATTGGTGATTGCCCGGTGCTGGTACAGCCCTTGCAGCCGATCATGAGCCGCCTGCCGGACATGCTGCGACGCTTGAGCAAACCCCAGGCGCTGGGGCATGTGGAATTGTTCGCCGGTTCGTCCCTTGCGGTACTGCTGCGCCACATGGCGCCGCTGTCGGAGGCCGACCTGATGATCCTCAAGGATTTCTGCGCGTTTCATGAGGCCCAGTTGTGGCTGCACGGTGAAGGTGAGCCGCAACCGGTCGAGCCCGGGCAAGCGCTGGGGTTTCGCCTGGATGCCTGGGATCTTGAGCTGGCGTACCGGCCCGGGGATTTCATCCAGGTGAACGCCGGGGTCAACGAGGCGATGATCGCCCAGGCCCTGCAATGGCTGGCGCCGCGCCCCGAGGAACGGGTGCTGGATCTGTTCTGCGGCTTGGGCAACTTTGCCTTGCCGCTGGCCAAGAGCGTGCGCCAAGTGGTGGCCGTCGAAGGCGTGCAAACCATGGTGGACCGTGCGGCGGCCAATGCCGTCAGCAACAATTTGAATAACACTGCCTTTTTTCAGGCCGATTTATCCCAGCCTCTGGCGGATGTCGAATGGATCGGCGAAGGCTTTTCTGCGGTACTCTTGGACCCACCCCGTGACGGTGCTTTCGAGGTGGTGCGCAAGCTGTCGTCCCTGGGTGCCAAACGGTTGGTTTATGTATCGTGCAACCCGGCAACTTTGGCCCGGGATACGGTCGAACTGATCAAGCAGGGCTACCGGTTAAAACGTGCCGGGATTCTCGATATGTTTCCTCAAACGGCGCATGTCGAGGCCATGGCGTTATTTGAAGCGAGCCAGGATGGCTTGTCCGACTGACCCGTTCGTGCCAACCCGCCATAGCCTTGGGCGGAAACACGGACAGCGAAGGTCAGCGAAGTTGACGCATTGAATCTGCGTCGTAGGGAAGGTAAGTAAAGATGGTACAGGTGAGAGCACACCAGCCGATCAACACCGACGGCAGTATCAATCTCGAGGCTTGGCTCGATCACGCGGTCAGTATCGACACGGCACTGGATCGCGAAGCCTTGAAGGCCGCCTGCGAGTTTGCGCGCGAGGCGGAGCAGCAACACAACGCGGCGAAGAACCTGTGGTCCGAAGGCACCTCGAGTTTCCAGACGGGCCTGGAGATCGCCGAAATTCTCGCTGACCTCAAGCTCGACCAGGACTCCCTGGTGGCGGCGGTGCTGTACCGCGGCGTGCGCGAAGGGCAGATCCAGCTCCCGGTGGTCAGCCAGCGCTTCGGCACCGTGGTGGCCAAGTTGATCGACGGCGTGCTGCGCATGGCGGCCATCAGCGCCAGCCTCAGCCCGCGCCAGTCCATGGTGCTGGGCACCCAGGGCCAGGTGGAAAACCTGCGCAAGATGCTGGTGGCGATGGTCGACGACGTGCGCGTCGCGCTGATCAAGCTGGCCGAACGCACCTGTGCGATCCGCGCCGTGAAGTCCGCCGATGACGAAAAGCGCAATCGCGTTGCCCGGGAGGTGTTCGACATCTATGCGCCCCTGGCCCACCGTCTCGGCATCGGCCACATCAAGTGGGAGCTGGAGGACCTGTCCTTCCGCTACCTGGAACCCGACCAATACAAGCAGATCGCCAAGCTGTTGCATGAGCGGCGCCTGGATCGCGAGCGCTTCATCACCGATGTGATGACTCAGTTGCGCGAAGAGTTGCAGGCCACCGGCGTCGAAGCCGACATCAGTGGCCGGGCCAAGCACATTTACTCGATCTGGCGAAAAATGCAGCGCAAGGGCCTGGAATTCAGCCAGATCTACGACGTTCGCGCCGTTCGCGTACTGGTCCCGGAAATGCGCGACTGCTACACCGCGCTGGGGATTGTCCACACGTTGTGGCGGCACATTCCGAAGGAGTTCGACGACTACATCGCCAACCCCAAGGAAAACGGCTATCGCTCGCTGCACACCGCGGTGATCGGCCCCGAGGGCAAGGTCCTGGAAGTGCAGATCCGCACCCACGCCATGCACGAGGAAGCCGAGCTGGGCGTCTGCGCCCACTGGAAATACAAGGGCACCGACGTCAAGTCCGGGTCCAACCACTACGAAGAGAAAATCTCGTGGCTGCGCCAGGTGCTGGAGTGGCATGAGGAACTGGGCGACATCGGTGGCCTGGCCGAACAGCTGCGCGTCGACATCGAGCCGGACCGGGTCTATATCTTCACGCCCGACGGCCACGCCATCGACCTGCCCAAGGGCGCGACCCCGCTGGACTTCGCCTACCGCGTCCACACCGAGATCGGCCACAACTGCCGTGGCGCCAAGATCAACGGGCGGATCGTGCCGCTCAACTACAGCCTGCAGACCGGTGAACAGGTCGAGATCATCACCAGCAAGCACGGCACGCCGAGCCGCGACTGGCTGAACCCGAACCTGGGGTACATCACTACGTCCCGGGCGCGGGCGAAAATCGTCCACTGGTTCAAATTGCAGGCCCGCGACCAGAACGTCGCCGCCGGCAAGACCCTGCTCGAACGTGAACTCGGTCGCCTGGGCCTGCCGCAGGTGGATTTCGACAAGCTGGCCGAAAAAGCCAACATGAAGACCGCCGAGGACATGTTTGCCGCGCTGGGTGCCGGCGATCTGCGCCTGGCGCAGTTGGTCAACCTGGCCCAGCAACTGGTGGAGCCGGAGCGGGGCAACGAGCAACTGGAGCTGATCCCGCGCAAGGCCACCGGCTACAAGCCAGGCAAGCGCGGCGATATCCAGATCCAGGGCGTGGGCAACCTGATGACCCAGATGGCCGGCTGCTGCCAGCCATTGCCGGGGGATGCGATCGTCGGCTACATCACCCAGGGCCGTGGCGTGAGCATTCACCGCCAGGACTGCGCCTCGGTGCTGCAACTGGCCGGTCGCGAGCCGGAGCGGATCATCCAGGTCAGCTGGGGCCCGGTACCGGTGCTCACCTATCCGGTGGACATCGTCATCCGCGCCTACGACCGATCCGGCCTGCTGCGCGACGTCTCCCAGGTGTTGCTGAACGAGCGGATCAACGTGCTGGCGGTCAACACTCGTTCGAACAAGGAAGACAACACTGCGCTGATGTCCCTGACCATCGAGATTCCGGGGCTGGATGCACTGGGGCGGTTGTTGGGGCGGATTTCCCAGTTGCCGAATATCATCGAGACCCGGCGTAACCGGACGCCGGGTTAAAGGTCTGGCGTGGTCCAGGAATGTGAGAGCTGGCCTGTGGGAGCAAAGCTTGCTCGCGATTGGGGGTGGACCCAGCCTATATGGAGACTGACCCACCGCTATCGCGAGCAAGCTTTGCTCCCACAGGTTTGCTCCACAGGGATTTTTTTGTGGTGGGATGATTGATGTACAGCCTCGAAGACCTGCTCCACCTGATGAACCGCCTGCGGGACCCGCAGTACGGCTGCCCGTGGGACATCAAGCAAACCTACGCCACCATCGTCCCTCATACCCTGGAAGAAGCCTACGAAGTGGCCGATGCGATCGAGCGCGGCGATTTCGATCACTTGCAAGGCGAGCTGGGCGATCTGTTGTTCCAGGTGGTGTATTACAGCCAGTTGGCCGGGGAAGAAAACCGCTTCGAATTCGCCGGCGTGGTCGACAGCATCACCCGCAAGCTGATTCGCCGTCACCCCCATGTGTTTCCTACCGGAGATCTGTATGCGCCCATGGACATCCCGCGCCTGAGCGAAGAGCAGGTCAAGCAGCGCTGGGAGGAAATCAAGGCCGAGGAACGGGCCGAGAAGGCCACGGCGCCCGAGCAGTTGTCGCTGCTCGACGATGTGCCGGCGGCGCTGCCAGCCTTGTCCCGTTCGGCAAAATTGCAGAAGCGGGCCGGCCAGGTCGGTTTCGACTGGCCAGGTCCTTTGCCGGTGCTCGACAAAGTCCGGGAGGAACTGGACGAAGTGCTCGAAGCCATGGCTGACAACGACCCCGTGGCCATCAGCGACGAGATCGGCGATCTGCTGTTCAGCGTGGTGAACCTGGCGCGCCACCTCAAGGTCGACCCGGAAACCGCGCTGCGCGACGCCAACGGGAAATTCGAGCGACGCTTCCGATTTATCGAACAGGCATTGCGCGACACCCATCGCCCAATGGAAGATTGCACCCTCGAAGAGTTGGACGCCTTATGGGGCGAAGCCAAACGTCAGGAAAAGAATTTGCCCAGCTGTGGCTGAGGCCGTTGCCTAAGTGAGTAAGCACCATGAGCCTTTCCCTTCGCGACCAGTTGCTCAAAGCAGGGCTGGTCAACCAAAAGCAGGCCAAGCAGGTCGGCAAAGAGAAACAGAAGCAGCAACGCCTGGCCCACAAAGGCCAGATCGAACTGGATGACTCCCAGCAGCGCGCCGCCCAGGAGGCCATGGCCGAAAAGGTCAAGCGCGACCAGGAGCTCAACCGGCAGCAGCAGGAAAAGATCGAGCAGAAGGCCCGGGCCGCGCAGATCAAGCAATTGATCGAAGTCTCGCGCCTGCCGAAGCTGACCACCGAGGATTACTACAACTTCGTCGATGACAAGAAGGTCAAGCGCATCTCGGTCAATACCCTGATGCGCAACAAGTTGAGCAGTGGCTCCCTGGCGATCGTCCATCACGCCGGTGGTTACGAAGTGATCCCGCGTGAGGCGGCCCTGAAAATCCAGGAACGCGACCCCAAGCGCATTGTCCAGCTCAACACCCAGACCGAAGAAGTGGATGCCGACGATCCGTACGCGGCGTATCAGATACCTGATGATTTGATGTGGTAAGCAAGACAGCAAGCTAAACACAAAACCTGGACATCAATGTTGAATGTGCCGACTGCAGAGGTCTCCAGGAAAACTGTGGGAGCCTGTGGGAGCAAAGCTTGCTCGCGATAGCGCAGTATCAGGCAATATTGTTCTGTCTGACACAGCGCTATCGCGAGCAAGCTTTGCTCCCACAGGCACAAGTACCATAGCGGGTTTGTGTCGTTCAGGATTCTGCCATTTCACGCGAGCGCTGCCGTTCCTCTCGCTCCAGCTCAGCCTTGTAGCTATGGGCGTCCGTCTCGGAGTGGAACATCCCTACCAACAAATCCTGTTGATGCACGTCCCAGATCCGGATGCCGGCGGCAATGCCTTCGTGGGACATATGGGCGTCGTCGCGTTCAGTTACTTTCACAGTCATCTTGCAAGCTCCAATCTCTGTTATCTGCAGCAAGGCGTGTGCAGGACTTTGTTATAGGTTTGGATAGCGTGCTAAGTAAATGCCCTGGTTCGTTAAGAAGATTTCATGGAAAGTGCAACGATCCCGCAGGCTAGGCGGTGCGCGGCATTCGGTCGCAGGTGGCGTTCATGAAGAAGGTTTCATGTGGCAGCGCCAATCCTTGAGTGAGCGCAAACCCCCTGTGGAAGCGGGCTTGCTCGCGAAGAGGCCAGCCCAGGCAACAACAATTCCCCGCAAAGCGAAGGCTCAAGTCGTCGCACCGAGCCCGACGAATGGCATGCCTGCAAGAGATTTATTTAAGTGCACCTGTCAACTCTGACAGTTACCCCACTCCCCAAAATCTTGTTTACTTCTATCCAGCGCGGCGCGACTGGATGTGTTTGGGTGATGGTCGACAGTGCCTGGTCTGTTTTTCGAGATGAAACAGTCGTGGACGTTCATGGCGGTGTGGCAATCAAAGAGGACATATGATGAGTATTTCCAAGATGATATTTGTTGGATTTATGGCTGTATTCGGTTGTCTAGGTAACTCAATAATGGCGGCGGATATGCCCCAGGGAATAATTAAACTATCTGCAAATGAAGATGGGGGCGGTAAGTCATGTGCGTTGATAATTAGAGAGGGAACGGCGGTGCAGAATTTTTATATGGGAAATACTGCTTGTGCGAATGATGAAGCGAGATATTTTGCGCTTGAAAATGTACCTTCGGCCACACTAATACGATTTGATGATTCACCTTGCGACAAATATGCTGATCAGTATATGTTTACGATAAAAACAATTGTTCATCCTACTGAGACTCGTCGGATAGGTCTCAGGGAGTTGAAGGATGCTAGGGTGGATTCAATTATAGTTAGGGGGGTTCAGCTTGTAAAAAAAGAGAACGAGGGTGGATTTCAAGACGGAAAGTTGAGTTGTGTTAAGGTTTGGCGTTCCGCGTTGCCCTGAATTAAACCAGAGCTGATTGGCTTCAGAAGGGCGCTCGGCACTTATGTTCCATACGTATCGGATGATATTTTTAAACTCTGTATTTATTGTTTTTGATGTTTTTCTTTGGTGAGAACGAGCTTGCTCTTTGAGAGCTTGATAATCAGTGTCACTGCTAACTAATGTACCGTTGTCGCGGGCAACTCGTTCCCACAAGTTTATTGCCAACAGGTTCACGGGGGGCTTGAATCCGCGCATAAAAAAACCCCGCATCTGCGGGGCTTGATGTGACCGGTGTGGATCAACTGCCTTTCACAGCCTTGCCATTGACCGTACCGTCCTGGAGCATGATGTTGTACTCCTTGCCGTCGGTCTCGACCTGTTGCAGGCGCACCAGCAGGTAGTCCCAGTCCTTGGCGAACCAGAGCACGGTAATGCGCTTGCTTTGTGTCGGGTCGCGCACGCGCTCGACCTTGATCGCGTCGATCTGGCCGGCCTTGGTGTCGACCTTCTCCGAGCCCAGGACGCGGAAGTCATAGGTATCGACTTCGCCATCGTCCACGACCTGATAGCTCATGCTTTTTTTGCCGGCTGCCACATCGTGCTGCAGGGCCAACTGGTAAGTGGATTTATCGACCATGCCCCGGTTGAGCGGCAGCTTGACCGCGTCACCGCGATCGGTGCCGGTGACCATCTTGGTGTTCCAGTCGAAGTCCAGGTCGGCCTTCTTGGCCTTGCCCAGACCACCCCGTTCGAAGTGGTAGGACTGCGGCAGCAGGGTGTCCTTGTCCAGGGTCAGGGTGCTTTCTTCGGTCAGGCTGGCGATCATCATCGACGCCTTGAAGCTCAGCTTCCAGGTGCCGTTGGCTTCCTTGGTCAGGCTGCGTTCGGCAGTGCCGCTCATGGGCAACTGCTTCCAGTCGGCGGTGTAGCTGGCGGAGAACGGTTGAAGGTCTGCGGCCTGTGCCAGGGGCAAGGCAAGCAGAGCGCAAGCGAAGAGCAGGGCGCGACGCATAAAATCTCCTAGTATCGAATCAAATGGCCGCTGGCGGCGAGCAACTGGCCGTCCAGTGAGGCACCGCGATCGTCGAGGGTCAGCCTTCCTTCGGCAAACCAACGCACGGCCATCGGGTAGATCTGGTGCTCGCGGGCATGAACCCGTTGCGCCAGGCTTTGCGGCGTGTCGTGCAACTCTACCGGTATTACTGCCTGTACGACCAGTGGTCCGCCATCGAGTTCCTCGGTGACGAAGTGCACAGAGCAGCCGTGCTCTGTGTCTCCGGCCTCCAGCGCGCGCTGGTGAGTGTGTAACCCTTTGTATTTGGGCAGCAGCGAGGGGTGGATATTGAACAGGCGGCCCTGGTAGTGACGCACGAAGCCAGCGCTGAGGATGCGCATGAAACCAGCGAGTACGACCAGTTGCGGATTGAAGGTGTCGATCTGTTCGATCAGCGCGGCGTCGAAGGCTTCGCGGCCCTCGAACGCCTTGTGATCGAGGACGCGGGTGTCGATGCCTGCGTCCTTGGCACGTTGCAGGCCGTAGGCATCGGCGCGGTTGGAAATCACCGCGCGGATACGGACCGGGCTGTCGCCGGTCCGCGTGCTGTCGATCAAGGCCTGCAAGTTACTGCCGGTGCCGGACAGCAGCACCACCACGTTACAGGTTGCGGACATCAGTGCGCCTTAAGGTTTTTCAGCTCGACCTGTGCAGCGCCTTCGGCCGCGGTGGCGATCTGGCCGATGACCCAAGGCTGCTCGCCGGCTTCACGCAGGACGTTCAGGGCGATCTCGACGTGCTCCTGGGCCACGCAGATGACCATGCCCACGCCGCAGTTCAGCACGCGGTGCATTTCGGTTTCATCGACGTTGCCTTTCTCTTGCAGCCAGTCGAACACGGCCGGGCGGGTCCAGCTCGCCACGTCGACCACGGCCTGGGCGCCTTTTGGCAGAACGCGCGGGATGTTGTCCAGCAGGCCACCGCCGGTGATGTGGGCCATGGCCTTGACGGCGCCGGTGTCCTTGATCAGCTTGAGCAGCGGCTTGACGTAGATACGGGTCGGGGCCATCAGCAGGTCGGCCAGCGGCTTGCCGTCGAGCTGGGTGTTTTCAATGTCGGCACCCGAGACTTCGATGATCTTGCGGATCAGCGAGTAGCCGTTGGAGTGCGGGCCGGAGGACGGCAGGGCGAGCAAGGCATCGCCGGCGGCGACTTTCGAGCCGTCGATGATCTCGGCCTTTTCCACGACGCCGACGCAGAAGCCGGCCAGGTCGTAGTCTTCGCCTTCGTACATGCCGGGCATTTCAGCGGTTTCGCCGCCGACCAGGGAGCAGCCGGACAGTTCGCAGCCGGCGCCGATGCCGGTCACGACCTGGGCGGCGGTGTCGACGTTCAGTTTGCCGGTGGCGTAGTAGTCAAGGAAGAACAGCGGCTCGGCGCCGCAGACCACCAGATCGTTCACGCACATGGCCACCAGGTCGATGCCGATGCTGTCGTGCTTGTTCAGGTTCAGAGCCAGGCGCAGCTTGGTGCCGACGCCATCGGTGCCGGAGACCAGGACCGGTTGCTTGTAGCCGGCCGGGATCTCGCAGAGGGCGCCAAAACCGCCCAGGCCGCCCATGACTTCCGGACGCGCAGTGCGCTTGGCGACGCTCTTGATGCGTTCGACCAATGCTTCACCGGCGTCGATGTCTACACCGGCGTCCTTGTAGCTCAGGGAGGGTTGCTTGCTCATGATCCAGGCCTTTAGGGGGGATTTCTGGGTAACGACCGACGCCGGGGCCATTGAATAACCGTTGTACGAATTATTCCGGGAGCCCAGCCATTGCCGGTCTGCGAAGGCGCGCGATTTTATCAGGCTTGAGGGGCAGCGGCCATCCTCGCGCCGACGGGCAGGGACATAATCCTCGGAAAAAAACCGATATTTCTTATATTGGTACTGCGCAACGCCTCTGTATAAGGTGTAGCGGTAACCGGTTATGGTGATGACCGTGCGAAACTTCCACCGGGCGTGTGAATGTTTTGCCGGGTGCTGTGGTCTCAGCCATGCTCAATCTTCTTCACACGGCCTGTTCCAGCCGTTATGTCCGGGAATCTTCCATGCGTTTGTTCAAATTCTTGTCCGTGGGCTGCTTGTCGCTGATCAGCCTGGCGAGCCATGCCGAAACCGTCAATGGCCTTTATCAAGTGCTCGAACCGGTCACCAGTCAGACGCCGGAGGAGCGCAACCAGGCGACGTTGCGCGCCCTGGATACGCTGGTGCTGCGCCTGACCGGCGATGCCAAGGCGGCCCAGAATCCCGGGTTGGCGGCCATCCGCCAGGACCCGCAACAGATCATTCTTCAATATGGCTACGACGCCGGCCCGCCGGAAAGCCTCAAGGTGGACTTCGACCCGGCGAGCACCGACCGGGCGCTGCGCTCGGCAGGCTTGTCGCTGTGGAGCGCTAACCGGCCATCGATCCTCGGTTGGTGGCTGAGCGATTCGGCCGAAGGCTCCAGCCTGGTGGGCGATGGCCAGGCCAGCGCCACGCCGCTGCGGCGTGCTGCACAGCATCGGGGCCTGGCACTGCACCTGCCGCTGGCGGATCTGAGCGAGCAGATCGTCGCCACCGCGCCGAACCTGGAAGGCAACGATCCGGCACCCTTGCGTGATGCGTCGGAGCGCTACGCGACAGACGCCTTGCTGGCGGTCCATGCCAAGGAGGAGGGCGGGCAGTGGCAGGGAACCTGGCGCCTGTGGCTGGGGGACCAACGTGAGCAGGGCACTGCCCAGGGCGCCGATCCTGCGGCCTTGGCCGATGCAATCATGCTTGCGGTGAGCCAGCGCCTGGCGCCGAGTTTCGTCGCCAAGCCGGGTGTGGCCACCGAACAACTGTTGGAAGTGCAGGGCATGAACCTGGAGCGCTACGCGGCGCTGGGGCGTTTGCTCGAACCGTTCGGTGGGCAGTTGCAGCGGGTCGAAGCGGATCGGATCGTCTATAAGGTCAACGGCAGCGCCGAGCAACTGAAGGCGCAATTGGCCCTGGCAAAACTGCAGGAGGTTCCACCCGGCGAGGCTGTCGCGCCGGTGCCGATGGCTCCGCCCGCCGCCGATGGTTCGGCCCCGGTTGCAGCACCTGCGCCTGCACCGGCCGCCAATCTGCGATTCCGCTGGTAGGTTTCTTTCTTTATATAGCTAGGAGTGGTTCATGGGCGATACGCGGCGTTGGTTCTGGTTGGGTGGGGTCGCCCTGCTGTTCGCGTTTATCTATCTGCTGCACCCGATCCTCACACCGTTCCTGGTTGCGTTGCTGTTGGCCTACCTGTTCGACCCGGTGGTGGATCGCCTGGAAAAACTCGGCCTGTCGCGGACATGGGGCGTGGTGACGGTCTTTGCGTTGTTCACCTTGATCGTGGTCGCGTTGCTGCTGGTGCTGATCCCGATGCTCGCCAAGCAACTGTTGCGCCTGTACGAATTGGCGCCGCAGATGCTCGATTGGTTGCAGCACAGCGCGGTGCCGTGGGTGCAGTCGAAATTGGGGCTGGCCGACGGCTTCTGGAAGTTCGACAAGGTTAAGGCGGCCATCAGCGAGCACATGGGCCAGACCACCGATATCGTCGGCGTGGTGTTGAGCCAGGCCACGGCCTCGAGCCTGGCGTTGATGGGCTGGCTGGCGAACCTGGTGCTGATTCCCGTGGTGGCTTTCTATTTGCTGCGGGACTGGGACTTGATGATGGCCAAGATTCGCAGTCTGCTGCCGCGTCATCGCGAAGAACGCATCATGACCCTGACCGGCGAATGCCACGAAGTATTGGGAGCGTTCGTGCGCGGGCAACTGCTGGTGATGGTGGCCCTGGGTTTCATCTATGCGGCAGGGCTGATGCTGGTCGGGCTGGAGCTAGGGCTGTTGATTGGCTTGATCGCCGGGCTGGCGGCTATCGTCCCGTACATGGGCTTTGTGATCGGTATTGGCGCGGCATTGGTCGCCGGGTTGTTCCAGTTCGGCGGAGACTTGTACCCGATGGTTGGCATCGTGGCGGTGTTCATGGTCGGGCAGGCCTTGGAGGGCATGGTGCTGACGCCGCTGTTGGTGGGCGACCGCATTGGCCTGCATCCGGTGGCGGTGATCTTTGCGATCCTGGCGGGGGGTGAGTTGTTCGGCTTCACCGGAATCCTGCTGGCGCTGCCAGTGGCGGCGGTGATCATGGTGCTGGTGCGGCATATGCACGATCTTTATAAAGATTCCGATATCTACAGTGGCGTCGAAGACCCCGATCTATAGGGCAAATGGCAGGCGGGGTGTCAGGGAAACTGACGCTCCGCCCCCTTGCCGCTGCAAACCTTTGATTTTGCTCGTGGTCCGGCGCATTGTGCGGTCCGCGTCACGGGTATAAACTTTGCGCACTTTACACAGAGGCCACTAACGGTTCCCGAGGAACTGTTCAGTCAGCATGAAACCGATTCAGCTGCCCCTAGGTGTGCGTCTGCGTGATGACGCCACCTTTATCAACTACTACCCAGGCGCCAATGCCGCTGCACTCGGCTATGTCGAGCGGCTTTGCGAAGCCGACGCCGGCTGGACCGAAAGCCTGATCTATCTGTGGGGCAAGGACGGGGTAGGGCGCACGCACCTGTTGCAGGCCGCGTGCCTGCGGTTCGAGCAATTGGGTGAACCGGCGGTGTACCTGCCGTTGGCCGAGTTGCTCGATCGCGGCGTCGAAATCCTCGACAACCTCGAACAGTACGAACTGGTGTGCCTGGACGATCTCCAGGCCGTGGCCGGCAAGGCTGACTGGGAAGAAGCGCTGTTCCATCTGTTCAATCGGCTGCGCGACAGCGGTCGACGCTTGCTGATCGCGGCCTCGACCTCGCCTCGGGAGCTGCCGGTGAAGCTGGCGGATCTCAAGTCCCGTCTCACCCTGGCGCTGATCTTCCAGATGCGCCCGCTGTCCGACGAAGACAAACTCCGTGCCTTGCAACTGCGCGCTTCCCGTCGCGGCCTGCACCTGACCGACGAAGTCGGGCATTTCATTCTCACCCGCGGCACCCGTAGCATGAGCGCATTGTTCGAGCTGCTCGAACGCCTCGACCAGGCCTCGCTCCAGGCCCAGCGCAAGCTGACTATTCCTTTTTTGAAAGAAACCCTGGGCTGGTAAAAATTTTTTGGGCGAGATCTTTTGTGGCGAGGGAGCTTGCTCCCGCTTGAGTGCGAAGCGCTCACAAAAGGGGCCGCTGCGCAGCCCAGCGGG